>JAKPVM010000208.1 GCA_029572555.1 Verrucomicrobiota bacterium
TTTTATTTATTAATAAATGAGTTAATTTTTTTTAGAAAATTTTTAATAGGAAAAAATTATTTTTTTAATTTGCCAAAATTATAAACCAGAACTGGCAAAATAAGAAAAGTAAGAATAGTAGAGGTCAACAAACCGCCAAGAATTACCACCGCCATTGGTCCTTCAATCTCCCTGCCTGCCTCTCCTGTTCCGATTGCGAGTGGCAAAAGCGCAAGGGCAGTAACAAGGGCTGTCATTGTTACGGGGACAAACCGTTCTGTCGCGCCTCGTATTACAGTTTCTATATTCCATTGTGCGCCTTCTACATTTACCAGATGTTCATAATGCGACATTAACATAATTGAATTGCGCGTTGATAATCCAAAAAGCGTCACGAAACCAACCAGAGTTCCTATGGATAGAATGCCTCCGGTAAAAAACACGGCTAAAACCCCGCCTACAAGGGCAAATGGAAGATTCAACAGGACTAAAATCAAATTCTGAAAGTTCTTAAATACCATACCAAGTAGCAAAACTATTATGATGCCGGCAACCGAAGAGTTCACTATGAGTTCCTGCTGAGTTTCTGCGCGGGCTTCGGCAGAACCAGAATAAATTATATGGACGCCTGCGGGAAGTGGCACAGATTTTGCAATCTTTTCTTTTGCCTCGTTTGAAAAAGAAACTATGTCTCGTCCTTCCACGTTGCAAGTTATTTGAACCAATCTTTTTGCGGCTTCGTGAGTAATACAAAACCGACCAGATTCATATCTTATATCAGCCAATTCTTCAAGCGGAACAGAAACACCATTGCTATTTCGTATAGGCAGACTTTTTATTGTATTTATGTTTTTTCTATCGGATTCTTTTAAAATCACTAAAACATCAATTACCCGCGTTTGATTATAAATCTCTCCTGCTACCGAACCACGGAAGCAGGTGCTAACAGTCTCAAGGACTTCACCCGGCGTAAAATTCCAATAAGCTAATTTATCAGATTTAATTCGGATTAATAATTCAGGGACAGATGGACTAATTTCGCTCTGGACATCTACGGCGCCGGGGATTGTTGTGAGAATATTTTGAATATCCATCCCTTTTTGTTCAATGATATCAAGGTCTTCTCCATAAATATTTACAACAAATTCAGCTGTTGCGCCTGAAAGCACTTCACCCATTCTTTCAACTAAATATGGCAAAATTTTAAAACTTACGCCTGGTATTTTTGAGAGTGCCTCCCGCATTTTTTGAACAATAGCCTCTTCTTTTTCGCCTGTGCAGGGTTTAAGGTCGACGTGAATTTCGCTATAATGCGGACCGAACGGATCTTCGCCCATTTCTGCCCTGCCTGCTTGCTGTGAAACGTCTCGGATGCCCGGTATTTTCTTCAATTCAGTTGTTACAAGTTTGCCAAGTCTTAATTCCTCTTCAAGCGAAATTCCCGGCACCGCTGACATGTGGACGTAATAATGTCCTTCACGAAATTCAGGTAGAAATTCGCCTCCAAAATATTTCATTGTGGCTAATGAACCAACTGTTATAACAAGAATCAACAGCACAATAAACCAGTGATAAGGCATCAAGACAGATAGAATCTTGCTATGCAACCACTTGACTATGTGAATATAAAAAGGCTCATTTAATACCTTTGATCCTTTTAATAACAAAAGGCATAACGCCGGAGTAACAGTCAAAGCGACAACAAGCGATGCTATTGTGGCAAGGATAAACGATATTCCAAGCGGGGCAAAAAGGCGTCCCTGCACACCGCCCATTGCCAGAACAGGTAGAAATACTATACCAACTATTATTGTAGCAAATACAATTGCGTGCCTGACCTCAACCGACGCATCAACAATTACATCAAACCAGGGTAGCGGGCTTTTGAGTTTCTGATTTTCCCGCAATCGCCGAATTATGTTTTCAACATCAATAATGGCATCATCAACAACAACACCGATGGCAATTGCAAATCCTCCGAGTGTGAAGGTATTGATTGTTATATTGAAATAATCTAACACAATAACGGCGCTTAATAATGAAAGAGGAATTGCAATAAATGATATTAAGGCAGTCCTTAATTTTAGTAAGAATAGCAATAGAACAATTGCGACAAGGATAGCTGATGACGATAAAGAGTGGCGTATTCCATTTAACGCATATTCAATAAAATTAGCAGGCCTGAAAAGTCTTTTGTGCAATTCAATTCCCATTGAGGTTATTTGATTTGAAATAGATTTTAATGCATTTTCAACATTTGCAGTTACTTCAAGCGTATTGGCACCGAGCTGGCTGGAAATAAGAAGGATAACGCCTTTTTCTCCATTTATTAAGCCGTCTCCTGCCTTTGGTTCGACTCCCCACTCAACATCTGCAACATCTTTTAATAGCAACCGTTTTCCATCAGGCAAAATTATCGGCACCGAAGCCATTTGTTCAGGAGTCACCGCTTGACCTTCTGTCCTGATTATCATCCTCTGGTTCTTGCCTTCAATAAAACCAGCACCGCGTATTACTGTCGCTTGATTTGCCGAATTGATAATATCGGTCAATGACACATTATATTTTAGGAGCATATCGGGTTTGATATTTATCTGGAGTTGCTGAACATCTCCGCCGAAGATATCTACCTTTGCGACGCCCGGGACGCTCATTAAATATGGTAGCAAAGTCCATTCGGCATAAGTCCGTATCTCCATTAAATTGCGATTAGTGGAGGTTAATCCGATAGAAAGTATTGAACAGGTTGAACCTACAAGCGGACCCATTTTTGGTGCTTCAACACCTTGCGGTAGTTTTCCGCTTATTTCAGCAAGTCGTTCAGCGATAACCTGACGGGCACGATATATATCGGCTTGTTCTTTGAATGTAACAATTATATATGAAAGCCCTTGAATTGATTGAGACCTTATGGAATCCATTTCAGGTGAACCTGCAATGGCAATTTCAATCGGGATTGTTACAAGTTGTTCAACCTCTAAAGAAGAAAGTTCCGGCGCTTCTGTCTGAATAGTAACTATGGGGGGTGCAAATTCCGGGAAGACATCCAGTTTTACCCTATAGGTCCGATATAAACCGTAGCTTAAAACTAATAGCGCAGCAATGACTACAGTCCATTTATATCTCAAAGATAATTGAACAATAAATTTTAACATTTTGTAAAAGACTCCTATTCAACCAATTTTATTTGCGATTTTAACTCTTCCGAAAGCAACATTTGTGCGCCTTCAACCACAACAATGTCTTTTTCAGTCCAACCTGTCTTTACGATAAAACCGCCCTTAACTGGATAACCTTCTTCAACAGGAAATCGCTGGAATGAATCTTCGTTAATTTTTTTATAAGCCCAAATTATTCCATTAATTTGCACAATTGCATCTTCCGGAATAAAAATACCTGAAATCACGTTTTCTTCTGGTATCAATCTGCCCTCAACTTTCAGACCCACCGGCAGATTTGTCCCTTCTATCAGATAAATAAAAGATTTTGTAAAATCGCCTGCATCAACCATCTTAGGCATTGAAAAGAAAACGGATTTAAAGTCATTCTTGTTATCTCCGATTATTGATATTTTTGCTGTCTTTGGCGGGTTTGAAACTGATTGTCCGGGCAAAAGGCTTATTCTTACAAGACTTTGTTTGCCTTCTATAAATGGCTTCAAAAAGGCTTCAAAATCTTTAGTTCCAGCGATTTCTTTGCCCCATTGAATTAACATCTTGTTTCTAATTCCTCTTATTGATTCTTCTATTCTCTTTACTTCTGCTAAGGCAACTTCAACATTTTTATAAGGGGCGTTTTGTCCTGTTTCATAAAGGGCTTTAACCCTCTGGTATTCTCGATTTGCGTAATCAATATTAATATTTGCGGTATTGAGTTCGGTTAAGGTTGCAACAAGCGGAGAAACGTCGATAACAGTCCCAAAAGTTATTAGCTCGTTTGTAAAAGTTGCCTTTGCAAGCGGAAGAGTTTTTACGCCGAATTGTTTTTGCAACTCCGGTTCAATAGCAACAAAGGTTTGTCCTTGCGCATTTGTTTTTACAAATTGACGTGTC
>JAKPVM010000117.1 GCA_029572555.1 Verrucomicrobiota bacterium
GAATGTCGTTTGATGTCAAAATCCAATTATCATCATTTAAATTCTCTATATAGATTTCATCAATATAATCTATTTTTTCTTTGTCGCCTTTGAATAATGAAAAAGTATTTTTTTTATGATTCTTATCTAGAATTGTAATCAGAGAATATGTCGTCGCATTATCGAATAATTGATTATGTTCAAAATCAATCATTGTTTTTAAAATCCGATGGAATTTTATGAATTTTCTTAAATCTTCGCCTGCTTTGGTTTTGATATAAGTATTCGGCGTGATATAACCTAATTTCCCCGTTTTATTTAGCAGGTGATAACCGAGTTCAAAAAAGGCTATAAAAATATCTGTTGAACCTTTCTTGCACAAATGCCAATCATTTTGGATTTTTTCCCTTCTTTTTAAACCAAGATGTTGAATCCTGATATACGGCGGGTTGCCAACAACATAATCAAAAGAATCAAAGAATTTGCTGAAAAAAGATTTATCTAAACTATCGGTATTTAAAATATTCCATTTTATATTTTTAAGACCATATTTCTGAGCAACATCATCAAGTATAGAAATGCATTTTTTTACAGCCTCTTTATCTATGTCAAAGCCGAAGATATTATTTTCTATTTTTGTTTTTATAGCCTCATCTTCTATTTTTGACTTTCTGGCATCTTCAATAAATCGAACAACTATTTCGGTTAAAAACGCCCCATCACCACAAGCAGGGTCAATGATTCTCTTATTATGTATATCGCTTTTGTAATCCAGATTATCCAGAATCAATCCAACAATCCATTGAGGAGTATAGACAATACCATTTAGTTTTTTATTGTCGATTTTCATCGGTAAATTTTTATTCCATATTTTGCATTTGAACAATGGCATCATTTTAACGCTTGGTACATTTAGAGTATAATTAAATTAAAACTGTTCTTATCCTGATAAATTCAGGCTTTTTTAATAAAGTCGTTAATGAATAATTTGGTTTAATACCATATTTACTTTTCAGCGAAAGGGACGAACAGATCCATCTTAATTTCACGGTTTTCCTTCTCCGCCTTCACGTTTAGGATTATAAATGGATAGATATGAGTCTGTGGTTCTGCCCCTGAGTTTTCCCAATAATAGATATGAACTTTTTCGATGATAATTTTCTTATAATGACCTTGTGCCCAGTTTGGAATCAATGCTTGTCCGTCTTTGATACGGCATATTAACTCCGTAGCATTGGGGACAATACAATCGCGTTCTGGTACTATTGCTCGCCATACAACTGAAAGATAGCCAAGTTTACCCTTATTACCAAAATGCGCTGTTACCCCGCTCCTATTGCCCAAAACCGGAATGCCATCAATCTGGCGATTTAAATACAATTCGCGTTTAACTATATTGGTTTTGATTTGTCCATCTGTCTTGTCTTTATGTATCACCTCGGATTCTGTATAGGAAGCCTTTACTTGTCCATCTGAATTGGTTGCAATCTCCGAACGGCTAACGCCAATTTTGTCCAGTATTTCCAATGTGCTTTGTAAGGCGGTTGCTGGAGATGGGACACCATCAGGCATTTCTTTTGGAATTTGCGCCTCAACTCCTATCTGGCTGATAACAACAAATCCTTGTGATGGAATAAGGTTCAATTGCCGCGTTTCCTGGTGGTCAGCAAAGAAAAGAACGTCCTTCCCGCTAAACACACCACCTTGATCAACTTTTTTCCTTTGTTCTGGTTTGAGTCCGACAATCTGGAGTAAGTTGGAGACTACGGTTGGAGAAAACTTCCGTGAAATAACCCGGTAAATTATTAAAGAATTTGGAATATGATTTGTAGGAGCATTCCAAACGATGTCACTCTCTTTCGCATCCAATGGAGAACATGCGTCTTGAAGTGGAGGTACGGCAACAAGCGTTGCCAGTACCGTAACCTGCATTGTCATCAAAATAATAATTAAACGGTTCATGGAATCTTCTCATAGGTTGGAAAAACCCTTTGTCTCCAGAAAAGAATTTCTGACGGGTCGTCAGAACCGTTTTCCGTGTAATAGAGCAATCGGTCATTCACGCAATCTGGCCAGTAGGCGGAAGTCATAATAATTTCAATGCCTATGGGAACAACGTTACTAACAGAATGAATATCATGTGATGCAAGATTCCATGAATCAATGATAGTGTGTTTGACTCCATCTTCACCACCGTTCATATAGCTAGCCCATTTTCGTCCGAAAGTTGGATACATGAAAACGGATGTTTCCTCTCCCAGTAAAATATGCAATCTCGGATTAATAGGCAAAACCCCCTTGTTATACATGTCTATTGCATTGTTGCGGTAAAGCATGTTGCAAGCATAAATGCCCATCCACCGGAGACCAATCGGTCCACCTCCAAAATCAAATTCTGACATCCGTATCCAGTCGTAGGTATTAACGCCCGTTTTATAGATGGGAAAATATGTTTGAAGGGATGGTGTTGAAGTCGCACGAAAATCCTGATTACCTCCACGAATTCCATGACCAATAAGCAAACCTATATTGCAATAGTTGAAAAGATTCGAACCGCCTTTCGAAGGCTTTCGTAACAAATTTGCGGTTAATTGGTTGTCGCCATAATTGAAGGAAGTCGTCCATTTGTACTTCTTCATCATCAACTCGAAACCGCTTGCAATGTTGCTAGCATTGAGAATGTGCCCATAAGGTAAAACGTAATTCGGTATCAATTGGATGTTGCCAATTAAATTAGGCGGTGGATTAAATCCAGGAATACTGTTGGTTGTGTCAGGATGATGTCCTTGGTAAGCCACTCCGATCTTTCCTGCGTTCCCTTTTATTGGGTTTGGTGGGGGACGGCGTGGTCTTCGGGTGCTTTGTGGTGCTGATGCAGCTGGTATATTAGATTCCTTCACATTAAACTTAGCAAATTGCTGAATTGTCTCCTTTACGAATGTCACGGAAGGATTGTAATCAGCCCATAGTCCCTCGAATATTGTTAGATTATTTGTGTCAAAGCCCGGCGGGTAAAGGATTAGAGGAACAATTGATCCATTCTGTGATTGCGCAAACAATTGAGGCTCGGCAATGGTTTCTGAAGATGATGCTGATAATCTCATAATGTTCGCATTGGAATTCAATTGGTATTGTAGTGGATTACACTGGTCGGCAGTGAGAATGAAATCATAGGTGCCGTTATCTACTTCAAAACCGAAATCATCCTTTCCGTCCCAATCAAATATCATCGTAAAGCCGTTTCCAGAAGCATTACGAACAACCCTGTTATACTCGTTCACAATTTCCAATGTCCAACACGAATAATCTTCGAACCTTGCCGTAACTTGCTGGGTTTCACCCAGCGAAGAGTCGAAACCCGGTAAGGAGAAATACCACCGTGAAATCCAATTGTTAAATGTCACCGGTATTATTGCCGACGTGCCAGCCCCAAAATGTTCATCCGAGATTTTTTCGCCAGTGGAAGAACTTCCCGAAGCAATCTCGACAACGACAAAAACCACATGTGGACCATTGGGCCATTCGGTCGTGTTGATGGTGTAATTCGAATTACCCTCATCATCTGCACCACCCACCTCCACTTCTTCACCATCCACAAAATAGTGTATAAAACTGATCCCGTTTGTCGTAGCAATGTGAACGTTAATGGTTACTTCGCCTGATAGAACACTGTTGGGCAGGGGATTGGTAATCGTAACAGTCGGAGGTGGCAAGGAATTCACACCGATTTTCACCACGCGGTAAAATCGTTGAACGTCATCTTTCGGATGTGCCACGGCAGGTTCAGTCCAGTACTTTCCTGTATCAAGAAACATGGTGTTCGTGCCTTGAGAAGGAAAACCATCTACGAGAGTTTCCCAAAGGATTTCATTAGACAATTGGGAAGCGTATTCAACCCGGTATACAGCATTTGATTCGCTAAACCATTGTAATTGGATAGCACTTTCATCTGTTGCAATAATTTTTGTAAATTGAAGTTGTTGCGCCAGTGAATTTGAATAAAGGATTAAGGTTAGAACGAAGCCATCAGCCAACCATTTAAAACTTCGAATTAAAATTTTCATTATTTTTTAGCATGCCTTTCTTTAATGTTTTTGTTGCAGTTTTCGCCGCCAATATATTACTTCATCGCTATAAAGACCATGTATAGCATAGAGGTTTTTTAGTTTACATGTTTAACAGCATAGGATATCACCCGAAGTCACAATTCTATGCTTTTTGTTTAGATTAAATTATCCTACTTTTTGAATTTAGTCAATGGCATTATATTACTCAGTAAATCCAACATATAATTAATTGTTCTTATCCAGTTAAATTCGGTTTAACGTTGATAAAGTCATCGCTGAATTAAGGGATACAAGGTAAAATCATTTTCCAAGTCTCACCGGATATAGGCTGTCTAAATCAAGTCCTTTAATTATCGCTTCTGAACGCCATTTAATTTGCGTTGCTCCTTCTGGCAATGTTGGAAAGATTGGATTGAATGTCACATCTAACTTGCGCTTTGGCTGGGAAAGAATTGCCCCGTTGGGCTGGGTTTTCTCAATCCAGCGATATACAGGCCGGGGTGTCTTGCCGTCTCGCCGCACTATCCCGTAGCCGTAGTCATCTATTGTCATACCCGGCGGCAGTTGCGAATTTTGTCCGATTTTGCCATCGTCGTTGCGTTCATTCCCAGCAGCAAATTGATAAGGAAAAATCTTCTGGTACAGGCGATTTTTCAAGTTCCACTCGATACAGTCGCGCCATTGTTCGAGTTGCATCTGGTCATAAGCCTCGGCGTCATTGCGGGGAGGATTGCCCTTGTGTGGATATCCCCATGC
>JAKPVM010000255.1 GCA_029572555.1 Verrucomicrobiota bacterium
TAGCCATTGTTTCGCCGTCGTTATTTGTATAAGGTATAATGCAATAGACTTTTTCGATGAAACCGGGTGTTGGAGCGGGATAGGTGTCAAAATTATCAATTTCTTGCGCAGCGCATTCATTTATCGGGGTGATGGTTTGAATTGGCGCTAAAAACTTTGAGCCTTTTTCAAGAAGTGGCGAGCCAAAGTTTATATGATATAACAATTGAAATTCCTGCTTTGCTGCGCCGTGGTTTATAATCGTATCCTGAATTCTAAATTTGTTAGAACCGGGTTCGGTTGAAATTTCGGTCAATAGTTCAAGTTTTGGTCCAAAGAGCAGCCGTTCAAACATTCGTCCGATAATATGGATTCTATACGGTTCAGTTTGTTCTACGATGACTTCAACTTCTGACGCTGGGGTATTTGCAATTCTGCCGTGCAATGTCAAATCCATTTCAGCCTCGTCGCCGACATTATTTATGAATTTGTCTTTGCCGGGGGCGCCAGCATTTTCAAGACCGCAGCGGACAATCCATTCGTTAAAACCTTCTAACCAGCCAAGCCCACCGCGAGCGAGTAAGTTTATGAATTTCGGATGCACAATTTCCTTAACAGGCGAATCCCAGCCGAGCCGCAAATCGGCAATCTCGGCGCCAATAATTCCCATTCCGCGTGTGGGACATATAACGATTCGCATTGTTCCATTATTGACCTCAATTATATCGACGTCCTCTTGTTTTCCGCCGTGCAATGTCCATTTTTTGATGTGCCATCCTTTTGGACCATTAAATTTGATTTTTGCAGGATTAAGCTCAAATGAGTCAAGACGCAGGTTTAAGTCAGCGCTTGTTATTGTATGCCGATAAGTCTCTGTTTTTGCTGTATGCGCAGATGATAACTTTTTCATAGATGTGTTTTTCTAAATTATGAAGGTTTTCATAATTTTGAAAAGGAGATTTTAATAAATTACACCCAATTTCTTAATGGATCTCTTCGGTCTGTTAACGGTAAATCAATTCTTTGTTTATCGCGTTGTGATTGATAAACCGCGCTAACCATTTCAATCGTCCAACGTCCATCATAACCACTGCAAATGGGTTGCGTATTATTTTCTATAGAATGAATAAGACTTCTTATCGGGTGTGTTTGATAAGGTTCTAACTGAAAATTATCAGGTTCTGGCAAGTCTGTTATAGCGGCGCTATTGGATAAAAATGGGGAATTAATCCACTTAAAATCAAGACCAGATTGATAAAATATGATTCCTTTTGTTCCGAGAATTTCAAATGCCCATTTTTCTACTTTTGAAAAGTTTTTGTTCCAGTGGTCATTTCTTTTTATTGAAACCCAATTCACGACTAAATTATTGTTAAAACCGTACATTGCGTTGATGGAATCGCCAGCCACGAGAATTGGTTCGTTTCCTTTTCTTATATCCGCCTTTGAAATATCTTTGCCGTTTGCCCTGATTGAGGCAAAGCACCAGAGCGGGTCGCCAAAATAAAAACGAAGTAGGTCAAAATCGTGGGTGCCGAGAACCATTAAATCTTCACCACCAGAACGAAAATCTTGTTTTCCGTGAATAATAACCTCTCGAACCTCGCCAATTAACCCTTGTTTGAGCAAATATTTTACTTTTATAAAATCTTTAGTCCATCTGCGGTTATGCGCTAAAATAATTTTCACATTTCTTTTTTGGGCGGCATTTAGAATTTTATCGCAATCTTCAACTGTTTCAGCCATAGGCTTTTCTAGAAATATACCGCGAGCAACTTCACAGGCTGCAATTGCCATTTCAGCGTGGCAATCGGGGTGTCTTGGGGCAATTGAAACGAGGTCTGGCTTTTCCTTCTCAAGCATTTCTTTGTAATCAGTGTATTTCTTCAAAGCGCCTGAACGAACGGATGCTTTTTCAAGCCCTTGCGGATTTTTGTCTGCAATCGCGACTACTTGAACATTTTCAATACCTTTGAAAATCAAATCATATCCATGTCCGTAATCTCCACCACCAGTTCTACCGATAATTGCGGCTTTATATTTTGGTTTATCCAATGCTGTGACGATTGATGAAGACATCGCAATCGTGGTGGTTGTGGCAAAAATTGAATTAATGAACCGCTTTCTTGATATTTTCATAATCCCATATTATTTGAAAAACAACAATCTTAAGCCAACAAAAATTAGAAGACCGCCAAAGGCGCGCTTTAAATCTTCGCCACTAAGAAACTTTGTAAGATATGCGCCCACGTATCCGCCGATTATTGCTGTCGGAATTAACAACAAAGCAGCACGTGAGACGATATTATTCATTGAATAATGTTTTGCGGCGCCAATTAATACCGTCGGAAATATGACAATCAGGGAAGTTCCGACCGATTGATGAGGAGTGAGTTTCATAAAATAAATCATTGCAGGAACCATTACTATTCCGCCGCCGACCCCGAAAAGTCCGCTGGCAATTCCTCCAATTAAACCAATTAATGCCGCTGTAATATATTCCATCATAAACGTAAATATTATTATAATAATTAATTTATAATTATATAAGGCATAATAAAAAAGAACAAATAATTAACAAGGACAGATGCAATTTAGCAAGTTATATAGTATTCAGGATGCCAAATTAAAAGCAGTTCACATTATAGCGTGAATATGTAGCGAATGAATAATGGATTCATTTACCGTGTTGCAAATATTTCTAATGTAATTTGTTTATTGTTGGATATTCATTCCAGATTTTATCTTTAAAAATTCTACCATTAGTTTTTTTATTTCTTTTGATGCCATCGCTACCCCACGCGCCCCATTGCTTAAAGAAAAACGCTACATAATGTTCTTTGCATTGATGAAATATTTCTTCTATCCACTCAGTTCTTATTGGTCTTGCTCTTATGCCCGATTCGCCACCAACTATTGCCCAGTGGATATCTTTTAGGTCAAGTTTACCCACCGAACCTATTAACGGTTCGAAAGATATGAATCGAATGGTTGCTTTCACATTCCTAAGAGAATCTATTCTATTTTTAAAGTCTGAATTTTCTACACTAACACCCAACCAAACATTTGATGGAACCTCTTTATTAGAAAAATATTTGAGCATAATTTTATCGCGTTTTGTGAGTATTTGATAAATATGGTATGGAGTTTTTTTAATTATATCAAATACCATATCAAGATAATAAAACGGCATTTTTTCATGGAACAAATCGCTCATTGAATTAACAAAATATTTAGTTGGTTTAGCAGTTTTTAGCGGTTCATTTAACCGATGAGACAATATTTTGAATGAAAAGCCGTCTTTATAATCTTCAATGCCTGATGCTTGCAGGCGTCTTGCGAATATTTCCGCATAGCAAAACTTACACCCGGCTGAAACTTTGCTGCAGCCAATACTGGGATTCCAAACCTTTTCAGTCCATTCAATTTTTGTAGTTCGCATTGTGTTTTTG
>JAKPVM010000271.1 GCA_029572555.1 Verrucomicrobiota bacterium
TTTATCCTGTATATCCTGTGTATCCTTGTTAAATTTCTTTTCCTTGTTCCAATCCTGTAAATCTGTTTCATTTGCGTAAATCAGCGTTCCATTTCCATTCACTATGTAATGCCAACCTCCGTCTGATAACAATAGATTTATGTATGACCTATTTCTTCTACCGCACTAATCGTCAAAACTCAGGAGATTGTATCTTTGTTGATTTTTTCTTCACAGGAGGAGTTGGGTGTGTTACGGTGGTATTGGTTTTGTAGTAAAGAATAGTATGGGGAACGGACAGAAAATAGTCGTAACAGGCGGGGCTGGGTTCATTGGTTCGCACCTTGTGGAAAGGCTTTTGAGCGAAGGTCATCAGGTTACGGTTATTGACGACCTTTCAACAGGCAGGCTTTCAAATTTATCAACGGCGCGGGACAATCCCGACTTAAAGATTTATACCTGCAAAGTCTCTAAATGCGCAGAATTAGAACAGGTTGTTTCGTCGGCTGATTATATTTTTCACCTTGCAGCGGCTGTTGGCGTTGAACTTGTGTTAAAGAATCCGGTAAGGGCGATTGAAACGAACTTGATTGAAACGGAGACAATCCTTAATGCAGCAAGGAAATATAACGTTCCGATTTTGATTGCCTCTACATCAGAAGTGTATGGCAAGAGCAAGGCAGAGGCTTTTTCCGAAACAGATGATTTGCTGATAGGTCCGCCACATTTAATCCGCTGGAGTTATGCCTGTTCAAAGTTAATGGATGAGTTTCTTGCCCTGTCGCACGCAACCGAATCTGGACTTCCCGTTACGGTGGTACGGATTTTTAATACTGTAGGCCCAAGACAGACCGGCAGGTATGGGATGGTTTTGCCGCGGTTTATTGCTTGCGCAATTGTCGGAAAACCTTTGACGGTTTTCGGGGATGGTTTGCAGAGCCGATGTTTTTGCAATGTGTTTGATACTGTGGAAGCTTTGATGAGGCTGATGCGCTGCGATAAAGCGAAAAACGAGGTGTTCAATGTTGGTTCGGATTTTGAGATAACGATACTCGAACTTGGAAGACTTGTAATCCGAGTTTTAAATTCCAGTTCTACTATTGAGACGGTGCCTTATGAAAAGGCTTACCCGAAAGGCTTTGAGGATATGCAGCGCAGGAAGCCGGTGATTTCAAAACTGGCATCTTTTACCGGTTTTAGACCAAAATATTCCCTTGAAGAGACAATTTTACAAACCGCCAACGCTATTAAGAGAAATAATATAAGTATTGAGATTGGGGAGATTTGAAAATTCGGCTATGGTTATAATCAATGGCTTTAAATCTTTAACCAGCGAAATTGAAGATAGGTAAAATCAGATTTTTTAAACGGTATAAAAAATAAATTGTCAAATCATTAAACAAGAATTGATTAGTTTTAACTTTTCATTTTTAACAATATCGGTTAATTAAAGGCAACGATGGAATCGAATACAAATATTAGTAAGATTACCCGAACAATCCTGCCGTGGGTAATAGCGCTCGTGGCGCTTGTCGGATATGTTATTACGTTAAACCCGTGGATCTCGGTTGAGAATATTGCCCAGGTGAACCGCATTGCAGGGCTTGACTGGGCACCGAGTGTGATGGCGCCGTTGAATTATATAATCACGCAGCCAATAAGTTTTTTACCTGTAAAATATCAGCCTTATGTGTTGAACCTTGTAGCGGCAATACTTGCCGCTGCAACGCTCTGGACATTGGCTCGGTCTGTTGCGCTTTTCCCTCAGGATAGGACAAAAGACCAACGGTCTCGGGAGAAAAACGAGTTCGGTTTGCTTTCGACCTGGTGGTCGTGGTTGCCTGTTGTAATTGCAGTGGTTATATGCGGTTTGCAGATTGCCTTCTGGCGCAACGCAATAAACGGAACGGGCGAGATGCTCGACACATTTTTGTTCGCTTATATTATCCGATGTTTGCTCGAATATAGAATTGGAGAACAGGATAAGTGGTTGTATAAATCTGCGCTGGTCTATGGTTTATCAATGGCTAACAACTGGGCAATGATTGGATTTTTGCCGTTCTTTGCAATAGCGGTAATCGGGATAAAAGGAATAGAATTTTTCAACGGACAATTTTTTAAACGGTTTGTTCTACTTTTTATTGTGGGATTATTGTTTTACTTGTTTATGCCATTAATTGCGTATATTCAAGGCGGTGGACAATACACATTCTGGGAATTGCTTAAAGGAGAACTTGGACAACAGAAGTCGCTGTTGTTATTCAGGGGATTTCGCTGGCCTGTATTTTTGCTTTCGCTAACTTCACTGCTGCCGTTGTTATTAATTAGTATCCGCTGGAGTTCATTTGTTGGCGATGTAAGTCCTGTAGCTAATTATCTTAATATAATTCTTTTCAAATTTATCCATCTTGCCTTCTGGGTGATTTGTTTGTGGGTAATGTATGAACCATTTTATCAGAAGGTTCTTGATAATGTGCCGCTTCAATTTCTGCCGTTCTTTTACATTACAAGCTTATGCACTGGTTATATTAGTGGTTATTTGTTGTTGGTATTTTCGCCGGGGTCTGAAAAATCTGGGCGTGAAAACGCGCTCACTCATGGGATTGGTTATCTTGTGAGGGCTGCTGTGTGGGTCTCGTTGATTGCGATTCCAGTGGCAATGATTGGAAAGAACCTTCCTAAAATTCAGGCAATGAACAATGGCGCAATGAAGAAATTGGCGCACCATCTTGTTTTACCTATAAACACGGACAAAAAACCTGTAATTATGAGCGATGAATTATCTCTGCTTACCCTTGCCGGATTTAATCTTCTGGAACAGGGCAAGACAAACTACTTGTTGATACATACGGCGCCTCTTGTTCGGCACGATTATCAAAAGTATCTTGCTAAAAAGTATGCTGACACCTGGCCTGCGTTGACTAATTATGAACAATTTCCGGAGCCAATTGCCTCAATTGCGCTTATCTCACAGATACGGCATCTTTCATTGAACCATCAGATATTTTATTTAAACCCGAGTTTTGGTTATTATTTTGAAGTCTTTTATCCAATGACTTATGGACTGGATTGGCAACTTAACCTTTATTCAAACAACGCACTTTATCCACCGCCGATTACGGAAGAAGAGTTAAAGTTTAACATGGACTTCTGGAATTCGGTTCAGAACGACACGTTTCCGCTCATTGAACAGGCAGCGAACCAAAATGATCCCGGTGGACTTGCGCTGCGACAAATTTACTCTCGGGCGCTGAACGAATGGGGGGTAAAATTGCAAAGAAATAATAGGCTTGATGAGGCAAGCAAGTATTTCAATCTTGCGATTAAATTGAACCCCAAAAATGAAGTCGCAAAGGTAAACCTTGAATTTAACGCCCAATTAAAATCTAAAACTGTTAAGCAAATTTCAGTCGATAAAGAGATGTTTAACAGGTTCGCACCCCTGCGATCTCTTGATTCAATTATGAGAGCTCACGGGTCATTTGACCATCCAACATTTATGTTTATCGTGGGGAATATATTTTTCCAAAATGGACAACTGAGGCAGGCTGCCAACCTTTTTTCTCGCGTTGAAGGATTTCATCCTGACAACATTGAAGCAGGTTTGCAAATGGGTTATCTTTATATCCGATTAGGGCGCCCAGACCTCGCCATTGAACAGGTAAAGAAGTTAAAAACGGTCAACAGCTATAGATGGAAAGATTTCACGAATTATCTTGCCCTTGTTCACCTTGAAGTATCTGCGCATTTTGAAAGCAAAGATATTGCTGGCGGCGAAAAGATATTGCAGGATTTGATTCAAAAAAATCCAAAGGATTTAGCAGCGCTACAAACAGCAACACAAATTTATATGTCTTATCGGATGCCAACAAATGCCCTTGCTATGATTGAAAAGCAGTTAGAGATAACACCTGACGATGTTAGCACAATGTTAAACAAAGGCGTGATTTTAATGCAAATGAACCAGTTCAAACCAGCAATCGATGTTCTTACAAAGGTTTTGACTAAACAGCCGTCTAATTACGCTGCGCTTTTGAATCGGGCAATATCATATCTTCAACTTGGTCAATATGACGCATCTCAGCGCGATTATGAACGAATATTGCAAATATATCCAAAACTGCACGTTGTCCATTATGGACTTGGTGAAATCGGATTAAGGAAGAAAGACACCGCAATGGCTATAAAACATTTTGAGACTTACCTCAAATACGCCCCGGAAGGCACTTCCGAAAGAAAACAGGTTGAAGAAAAACTTAAACAACTCAAAAAGCCGTAAAGCCTGACAATGCCGACGGTAAATGCGCAGAAAACCAAAATGCGTGTTGTTCATATAATCACGCGGTTGATAGTCGGCGGCGCTCAAGAAAACACAATCTGCACTGTTCTTGGCTTAAAAGAAAAACAGGCTGTAGAGGTTTTCTTAATTAGCGGTCCGACTTATGGCGCTGAAGGTTCGCTTGTTGATACAGTGCGTTCGGTAAAATTGATTGAAGCACCCTCGCTTGTCCGTCCTGTTCATCCGATTAAAGATGTCTGCGCCCTATTCAGCCTTATTAAGTATCTAAAAGAAATTAAGCCTGACATTGTTCATACACATAGCGGAAAGGCCGGTGTAATTGGACGGATTGCCGCAAAGATTGTAAAAGTCCCGATAATTGTGCATACTATTCACGGACCATCGTTTGGAGAATTTCAAGGGGCAATTCCTAACTTTATTTTTTTAACCGCCGAACGGTTAGCTGCAAGATTTACAACCCATTTTATTTCTGTATCGCAAGCTATGACAGACCAATACATCCGCGCAGGAATTGGAAAATCAGAACTGTATAGCTGCATCTATAGCGGGTTTAATTTACAGCCGTTCATTGAGGCTAAAAACGATTTAAATCTAAGAAAACAATATGGAATAAAATCCGATGATATTGTTATTGGAAAAATTGCGCGCTTGTTCAAATTAAAAGGGCACGATGATTTATTTCAAATTGCCCCTGCGCTTGTAGAAAAATTCAAAAATATAAAATTTCTTATAGTCGGCGATGGAGAATGGCGCGAAAAATTTGTTGATTTGGCAAAAAGATTAAACCTGCAAGAACATTTTGTATTCACCGGTCTTGTTCAGCCGAACGAGATTCCAAAATTAATCGGCATCACTGATATATTGGTACATCTTTCAAGACGGGAAGGTTTGCCGCGTTCAGTTGTTCAAGCCCTTGCTGGCGGAAAACCTGTGGTTGTGTATGACTGCGATGGCGCAAGAGAGGTATGCATAGATGGACAGACCGGATTTTTAATAAAATCCGGTGATACAAACGGACTTTTAGAAGCGCTAACCACACTAATCTCAAATCCATCTTTAAGAAAGGCGATGGGAGAATACGGACAAAAAATTGCATTAGACAATTTTTCTCAAGCAAAGATGGTAGAATCAATTTATGAACTTTATAAAAAGTTGTTAAGAAATAATGGCGTTTGCAAGGGTTGAAAATAAGCCGTCATGATTGATGAACCTGAATCATTAGCATAGATATTGGAATAATATACTAAATTGTGAAGATTAATACGTGATGTGTCATCCATAAAATATCAACCAGCCGAAGGCTGGCATTTTAAAACTCCGAAGGAGTGGTAGGATTATAGCATAGACATCAACACAGAGGAAAACCCCGTTAGGGGTGACAGAGCGATGATTGAGAAATCCAATAATGGCTCTGTCACCGCTTTCAGCGGTTTATGATGTTTTTGTATTCCGTTTGCTATCATAATGCCACCCGCTTTTGCGGGTTTTGAAATGTGTTTATCCTTGTAAGGGAAGAACGTTGATGACGCAGATGAACAGGATTTA
>JAKPVM010000286.1 GCA_029572555.1 Verrucomicrobiota bacterium
CAAACCTTACCCCCTTGATTTTTCAGGGGTTTTTCAACGCATTTTTCACTTTTAGAAATTTTTATCCCTTTTCCCCTCAATCATTAGCAAATAAATTGTATCTTGTTCATCTTGTAAAAAATCCTGTCTATCCTGTCTATCCCTGTTAATTTAATCTTTTTAATCCTTTGATATATCTTATGTGATTATTTTTTAGGGTTGTAAAATGAAACAAACACAATTCAAAACCTGCGAAAGCAGGTGATAGGATTATAGCAAAAACGATATGACACCGAAGCTAACATGGAGGTGTCAGAGCCATTATTGGATTTCTCAATCATCGCTCTGACACCCCTAACGGGGTTTTCCTCTGTGTTAATGTCTATGCTATAATCCTGCCACTCCTTCGGAGTTTTAAAATGCCAGCAAGAATGCTGGCATCACAAAAGAACCTCGTAAGAGGTGACATTATGATAGCAAACGGAATACAAAAACATATTAAAAAGCGGTTTTCTCGCTCGGTAATAGTTCACAAATTATGGCTAATTTTTCAATTGCTTGTATTAATGATTAAAATAAATTACCCAACGAATTTAAATAATTTTCTTGAAATTATTTAGAAATTTGTATATCTTACGAAAAATAGGGGTTTATGGAGCAAATGTTCCAATGAACTAAAAATATGAAATTGGTGTAATTTAAAACCGATAGGATGAGCGATTGTAAAATGAAAATAGGATTGGCGTCAGCAATATTAGTAGCCAGTCTTGGTCTTAGTAACCTAATAGGCGCTGAAAAGGAAGATAACACTAAAAGTGTGGAATCTACCCAAGTAATAAGCATTGAGGATACTAACCGGATTTATAAGATTAGTCCGAACGATATTGTTGAAGTAAAGGTTTACCTTGAACCTGACCTTGATGCCAAAGGGGCAGTGGATGAATACGGAATGATTAACCTTCCGCTGCTTGGTTCGGTTCAAATTGGCGGAAAAACGCCAGCAGAGGCGGCGTCTCATATCAAGAAATTATACGAAGCAGATTATCTTGTTCAGGCTAATGTAAACGTCGCCATTGTGGAATTTGCAAAACGGCAGTTCACAATTATCGGGCAGGTGCAAAAACCCGGCGTTTTTGACTATCCTACTTTTAGAACCTTGACAATACTTGAAGCCATCGGTCTTGCAGGAAGTTTTACCAGACTCGGTGATTTATCCAATGTTTCGATTCAACGAAGAGAAAATGGGACTTTAAAAATATATAAGGTGGATATCAAAAAAATGCTGAACAATCCTAAAGGTCAGACATTTTATATATATCCAAATGATGTAATAACCATTGGAGAAACACTATTTTAAACTATATGCCATCACCTGATTTAAATTCACCGCTCGATTATCCCGATATGCAAACAACGGAACAGGGACAGGACATCCGTAGGGTCCTTGTTTTTCTCAGGGAAAAGTCATGGATAATCGTCCTTTGTATGGCGGTTTCTATTATTGCCGCTGCAATTTACTTGAAAAAAGCTCCCAAAATTTATGAAGCAACGGCAACTGTTCAGGTTGAACAAGAAGAGCAAAAAATAGTTAAGGTAGAACAGATTATTCAGGAAGACCTGAAAAGTCAGGAAATCTTGAACACAATAGTTCAAAAGTTTAAAAGCAGGCAACTATTAGAACGCGTCCTGGAATCTAATAAAATGTTTGCTGCTGTCGGGACAATACCACCCGGTAGCACTACTCCAATTACAAGAGAAAGCATTATCTCAAGATTTGATGACAATGTAAAAACTTCACTCCGCAGACAGACACGACTTATTGATATTTCTGTAAGAGATAAAGACCCTAAACTTGCTGCGCAATTGGCAAACTCCCTGGTTGAACAATATGTAGAATTGGATTCACAATTACGTTCAACTACCACAAAAGGGGCTTATGAATTCTTAAAAGATGAATCTGAAAGATTAAAGAAAAAACTTGAGGACTCGGAACAGAATTTACAGAAATATAGAGAGCAAGTTGGCTCGGTTTCGTTTGCACAAAGCCAGGATATAGTTACACCTCAATTGCGAGATTTAAGCACACGATTGACACAGGCAAAAGCCGATACCATCCGAACAAAGGCAATTTATGAAGATGCCAAAAAATTAGGCTCAAATATAACGGCGCTTCTTGCCGAACCAGATGTAGCCTCAGATCCGCAAGTTCAAGACGCCAAAATTAATCTAATAAAGTTAGAAAATGATTTCATTCTCACGAGTCTTAGATATAAAAGCAAACACCCAAAATATATTCAGGCGTCAAATTCTCTTGAAGAGTTTAAAAAAGTCTTCACCAATGCCGTGCTTACAGCAGCAGCAAAATACCAACGCTCCTGTTTAATGGCTTATGAAAGCGCCAAAACGGTTGAGGAGGGAGTGGAAAAGTTGCTAAAAGATGCAGAAAGTAACGCACTAAGCCTTGCGGACCAGGCGATAAAATTTAATTTATTATCGCGCGAAGTCGATTCTGATAGGGCGTTATTTGAGGCGGTACTGAATAGATTAAAAGAAACCTCAATCACCACGGATATGGCGCCGGAGAAAATCAGATTAGTTCAACCTGCATATCCACCGAGTTTCCCTGCATCACCAAAAATAAAGATTGTCCTTCTGCTCTCTGTCCTGATCGGCGGTATGTTAGGGACGTTTATCGGATTTGGTATAGATGCCCTTGATGTATCTATAAAGACAATAGAACAGGCTGAAAATACGTTCTCGCTTCCAGTTTTAGCAGCAATTCCAAAAATTAAAGAAGTATCTAAAAATCCGGGTCTTATAGTAGCCACAGAAGGGGTATCATCAAGCGGGGTTGAAACATTTAGAACACTGCGAACATCTGTGTTAATGGGTACAAAGGAGAATGAGAGCAAAATTTTCCTTATAACCAGCGCTTTGCCGGAGGAAGGAAAGACATTTACGTCAATTAACTTTGCCGTTAGCCTTGCCCAGCAAGGATATAAAACCCTTCTAATCGACGCTGATTTAAGAAGACCGTCTATTGCGGAGTATTTAATTGGGAAAAATAAAGATATCCCGGGTTTAACAGATTATTTGCTTGGCAAAAAGAGCCTTTCAGAAGTTGTAATTAAACATAAAGATATTCAAAATTTTGAATGGATGACAGATGGCACAAATGTTCCCAATCCAACAGAACTACTTGCGCAGGAAGAGCTAATCCGTCTTTTTGAAGAAGCCTCAGTCCGTTATGACAAGATAGTAATTGATAGCGCCCCTATTCATGTGGCAAGCGATACACTTCTTATTGCAAATAAAGTTCATTCAACAATCCTTGTCGTTAGAGGCTGCAAGACACCGGTTAAGGCAGTTACACGCTCCATCCAATTGCTTAAAAATGCCGATGCCCGTTTAACTGGTGTCGTGCTTAATTTATTACCCACAGGAAAAGGCAAAGGTTATTATTACCATGATTATTATTACCACGGCTATTACTCAGACTATTACAAAAAGGGGTCAAAAAATAAAGCGTCAAAAAATACATAGTTAATGAAATTTGACCGGTAGCCGAAAAAGATTAAACTGATGCCACTGATATAATATGAAAACAAAAACAGTACCGGTGGTGAGTATCATTTTAGCAGTATTATTTTCTGGGGTTCTGCATCTACATTCTGAAATCTTTTCTGTAACAAATGCAAATACTTCTGGTGATGGTTCTCTTTTAAAAGCAATCGCGGACGCTAATGGCAATCCGGGAAAAGATAAAATTGTTTTTAACATTTCAGGCAATCCCCCATTTATAATCATGCCGACAAATAATCTCCCTGATTTGCTTCAACCAGTAGAAATTGATGCTACCACACAGCCCGGATTTTCAAATTATCCTGTTGTTGTTCTTGATGGTTCTCTTGCTGGCACAAATGCAAATGGAATAACTTTATCCGGAGGAAATAGTCTTTTAAAAGGATTTGCAATAAACAATTTCAAACAAAATGGCTTATTCATTAATGGCGGATCTTCCAATATTATACAGGGGAACTTCATAGGAACTGATATAACCGGTAGAAATTCCGCAAGCAACTGGGAATCAGGAATTTTGATTTATAATTCAAGTTACAACCTTATTGGCGGAACAAATTCGTATCAAATGAATTTGATTTCTGGAAGCAATATGTACGGGATTTATATTTACAGTTCTAATTCTATTAACAACACGGTAATTGGAAATTTAATTGGTGTCGATATAACAGGCACTAATCAACTCGGAAACAGTCAACACGGGATTGTTATCATATCGTGTTCTTCAAACACAATTGGTGGTTCCACAGTGGATAAACGAAATATAATTTCCGGGAATAGAGGAACTGGCATCCTAATTGCAGACACAGGGACAAAATTCAACAAGGTAATTGGCAATTTTATTGGGATGGATTTTACTGGAACTTTAATCGTAAGTAATGAGTTAGATGGAGTCTATATTTACCACTGCACAGACAATCAAATTGGCGGTGTTAATCAAGGTGAAGAAAATCTTATATCCGGAAATGGTCAAAATGGAATTACTATAAATAATCTATCCGGGGGAAGAAATATAATCATCGGGAATTTAATTGGGACAGATAAATCCGGCTCTTATTCAAGGGGAAATAGTGGCAATGGAATCGGGATTTTAGGGACATCAAACATTATTGGCGGAGCGAATCTTCCTGCCAACTTAATTTCAGGAAACTACTTAAATGGGATATACATCTCCACAAATAGCACGGGAAATATTGTTCAAGGTAATATCATTGGTCTGGATTTATCAGCAACTCGTTCAGTCAGCAACAAAGTGTCGGGAATTTTAATCGATAATTCGCCATCAAACATCATCGGTGGTAACATTTCTAACGAAGGCAACATAATATCAGGACATCGGCGTGGAAATGGCATTTTTATCCGTGGACAGGGTTCAAGTAATAATATCGTTCAAGGAAATAAAATCGGCATAGATATTAGCGGGCTAAAAAGTGTGCCAAACGGCAGCGGGATAGGAATTTCTAACTCGCCGATGAATATAATCGGAGGTACACCATTACTAAATGGAAACACGCTCTCAGGTAACATATACAACGGCATTTACATTCAAGGTGAATATGCTTACAGAAATAGTGTTTACGGCAACTTTATCGGTATGGATTCAAGTGGAATAACCGCAGTCCCAAATAATTCAGATGGAGTTTATATAACTGGCGCGCCATCTAATATTATAGGCGCAATTGATTTAGGGAATGTTATCTCGGGTAACAATTATACCGCCATCACTATCGATGGTTCACTATCAAAAGGAAATAATATACAGGGTAATATTATCGGAATGAGGTACGATTGTAGCGCAACAATTGGCAATAAAATTCACGGGATTGAAATTGCTAACAATGCAGGAAACACTTTGATAGGCGGCATAAATAGAGGGGAAGGCAATATAATTACAGGCGTAAGAGATGAAGGATATGATGGAATAAGAATAAGAGATGGTTGCGTAAATAATAGAATTCAAGGAAATGCAATCTTTGACAATGCTGGATTGGGGATAGATTTAAGCATAGACGGCGTCAGCACAAATGATACTGGCGATGCAGATTCAGGCGCTAATAACTTGCAAAACTTCCCCGTTTTAACCTCAGCAACAGGCAACTTTAAGATTACAATTTTAGGCAATCTTAACAGCCTGCCATCAAGACAATATACAATTGATTTTTATTTTAACCCAAGTAAGGACCAAAGCAACTATGGTGAAGGCAGATACTGGTTGGGTTCAACAAACATAATTACTGATGTTTCAGGTAATGCTACTTTTCAAATTTCTTTTACAAACCCAATCAAGTTAAGCGGTTATGTTAGCGCAACTGCAACAGATACAAACGGAAACACATCAGAGTTTGGTCAAGATATTGTATTAACATCAAACATTTTAGTTGATACTGATAACGATGGCTTGCCTGATGAATATGAATTGGCATTTGGATTTAATCCAAACAAAGCAGACGATAGTAAAATGGATTCTGATAATGACGGTAAATCAAATTATAATGAATATCTTGACGGCACAAACCCAACAGATAACTCAGACAAATTTGAATTAAAAATCATCGGCTATAATGATTCCTCTCTTTCAATCCAATTTAAAGCAATTAACGGTGTTAAATATACTATAAGCCACGCAAACAGAATCCATGGTACTTGGATAAATTATTTGACTAATATAGTGGGATTCAACCGCACGCTGACTTTTTCATTACCATCTGAAAAACCAAATATCTTTTACAAGATTAAATCAGAATATTGATTATCTTATTCTGGATGCCCTTTTATTTAAATCGTTATTTATATTTGCTTCTCTAATAGCGGAGGCAAGATCTCTTGCGGTGTTTTTATCGGTTCTATTCAAGGCTTCAGCAACTGAAATTGCGGCCTGAGCAGCCTCCTGTTTAAATGTTTGGTCAGTAAGCAACGATTTCAGTTCATTTGCAATCCTTGCCTCTGGCACAGTAGCCATTGCCGAGATAATTAACTTTTTATCACCGTCTGTTCTTGCGCTGTTAAAAATTGTCAAAAGTGCCTCTGCTTTCGGTTTTACATCTACATTGTCCGATGACTTAACTATTTGCGTAATTCCTTTTAAGGCTATGTTATATTGGCTTTGAGGTGTGTTCTTATCAGTAACTATAGGAATCAAATATGGGACAGCAGAAAAACTCTGCCAATCACCCAAAGCCTTAATAGCAATATCTTTTGAACTTGCATCAGGACTTTTTGCTAATTCGCAAATCGGTTTTAGACACTCATCTGTTCCAAGAGCAACCAAAACGTTTACAAATTCTGTCAGAGCAGATTTATTATTTCCAATTAAATTAAGAATTGTGTTTGCTGCATCTGATTTGTCAGTCAATCTTGGCGCAATGGTTTCAAGAGTGCTAATAGCATCTCTTGATTTTTCTGCTGATTTTGCGATAATTTCAAACTCCTTATCCCCTCCTAATTTACCAAGTGATTTATACGTTGCCTTTTTAATCTCATCATTTCTGTCGTTAATCAACTTTGTCAAAATTGGCAAGGAGGAAACTTGTCTGCGAACAGCAATCGCATTAATTGCCACGACACGGCTTTTCACATCTCCATTTAACGCCGCACTTTCAATTGCAGAATCAACACCGGAAATTGATGCGAGGGCATTTTCAGCAGCGCTTTTTTCCGCCTGTGAATCACCAGCGGCTATCTGAATTAAGACTGGAACTGATGCCACGCCGCCAATTCTGCCGAGGGCATTTATAGCTGCAACTCGTAAATTTTGGTCTGAATCCTTTAACACATCAATGACTTGCAGTTCTGCTGATTTATCAACAACAGAGAGGATATGAAATTTTGTTTGAAGAGAAGTTTTTGAGAACAATGACATAAGTTTGGAGGAAAAATTGCCTTCCACCATTGCAACGACCGCAGAATGTTGCAACTTTTCGTCATTGCCAGTCAATGCATTGGCGATAATGTTATAAGCCCCATTGGGGTCTATTTTTGCCAAACCAACAAGCGCTGCACCTCGCACAGGAGCAAATGCCCCTTTTTCATAAACACGTGTGTAAACGTTTTTTGCCAAGTTATTATTATTCTTAGCGGCTTCTATTAGCGCCTCGCCTGCAGCTGGTAATTTGTTATAAACGCGAAATAGCGCTTCTATTGCTGATTCGTTAGCAATCTTGCCAAGAGCTAAAGCAGCCGTTGATGCGGTTTTCGGATTGTCTAAAAACTTAGAAATTAATGCCACTGAATCGACATCAGCGCGTTCACCAAGTGAATTAATTAAACCGATTTGCATCGTTACATCTTTTTCGGTTTCAAGCATAGAACGAAGGCTTGCAACAGCAGATTTTGATGGGTTTTTTTCCAAGGCACGTCTAGCGCATTCGCGTAATTCAATATCATTTTCTTTCACTATATCCGTAAGTGCATTTACCGATTCGTCCCTGCCAATGTATTCCAACATCCTAATAACCCATACTCTTGCTGGTTGAGGGACTGTCTTATCAACAGCTTTTTTAATAAGGGCATTAGCCATTGCTACTCGCTCCGCTTCTGCGCCGGGACGCGCTGTATTTACAGCGATTTTCTGCAATTCCATTTGCGCCCCATATCTATCGGGGACATTTGCCGATGAAAGCGTTGGAATAAGGCTGTCTATTTTTCCCGCAAAATCTGCATCAGCCGCATTGCATTGCAATAATGTTAATAAGATACTTGTTAAAATAATTACTTTTTTCATATTACTTCTCCTCAAAATTAAAGATTAAATGTAAGTGTATGGCGCTCTTCGCGGTCTATCCATCCATCTACTCGCCTCGGAATCGCCGATAATTTCTTCCTTTACCGGGTCCCATCTTATTGGTCGCCCTAGCCGTTCTGCAATTCCACTCAGGTGGCAGATAGTTGCTGTGCGATGTCCAATTTCCGCAGTGCAAATTGGTTGCCGACGTGTTTTCATACATTGAACCCAGTTATCCTCGTGATGATTTGAAACATAAAGTCGGATATCATTTGGACCAAACTCAACGTCTTTTATTTTTTCAGGAACAGTATCGAGTCTATTGCCACGGCTTACAAGAACTTCGCCTTTCTCCCCGATAAACCTTATCATATGCCCTTTCATATCCGGATGATTTTTAAGGACTTTTGAGCCATTGGCATAGACATAGGTCTGGTATTCTGTCCCTTCGTACCCCTTTGGAATGAAATAGACCGGACCTGAATCGTCCATACCAAACGCCCACTGTATAATATCAAAATGGTGTGCTCCCCAGTCTCCATTTTTCCGTGAACCATAATCCCAGAAACATCTCCAACCTCCGCCATAATTACCTTCTACACGTTTGCGGTTATATGGATACCACGCCGTTGGTCCAAGCCACCTATCATAATCAAAACCATCAGGAATGGGTTCTTCTGGCAAGGTTGAAGGCGGAGGAAATTCTCCAAGACTTGCATAAGCAGTATGGACTTTTCCAATTAGCCCATTGCGCACAATCTCACAAGCTTTACGAAAAGCCCTTTCAGAGCGTTGTTGCGAACCGACCTGTAAAATTGCGCCGTATTGTTTAGCGACGTTGCTCATTATTCTACCTTCGCGAATAGTAAGTGTCATTGGTTTTTGGACATAAACATCTTTTCCTGATCGCATAGCGGCAATGGAAATCGGCGCATGCCAGTGGTCAGGCGTGCAAATTACTACGGCGTCAATATCTTTCCTTTCAATGATAAGTTCATATTCATTATAAGCATCACATCCTTTGTAACTTCCCTGCCCTGATTTATTACTATAAGCCCGTTCAATTGACTGTTTAGTCCGTTCTCGTTTATTCCTATCAACATCGCAGATAGCAACTACTTGAACATCATTTCTTGAAAGCAAATGCCCTTGATGACCTCCCATCATTAAACCCATTCCAATTAACGCAACATTAATCCTATTACTCGGCGAGTTTTGACCGATAACAGAAGATGGAACTATTGCTGGAAAACCAAGCGCAAAGCCCAACAATGCTGAATTTCTTACAAATTCCCTACGGCTAATTGCTGTTTTGCTATTCATAAGTAATATGATTAAACATTCGTAATGTCAATTTCAAGTAAAATTTAAAATAGCGCCAATACTGAATTTATCCGCTTCAATTTTTACCGCTGCTGTGGTGCTATGATTTCTGTAGTAGTTGTTTTCGCAGGAAAAATCTTATCTATCACCCTTGTTTTTATCTGAATTGCTGAACCAACACAGGCGAGCAAAATCGCAATTATCATTATTATATTTACGACGACTCGTTTCCAGCCTTTGCCAACCGCCTCCCCGAGATAACTGTGTTTATTATTCATTATAAAAAATGTGATGTAAGCAATCGGAAGCAATGAAAACGCAATTGCAGAGGCAACAATCGGCATCCACAGGGGTGATGGCAAAGCAACGCCGAGAACTCCAATCGCTGGGAGCAATGTGAAAGCGCGATACCTTTTTGTAGTATATTCAAGTTTAAACATCTCACAACCGGTAAACCCGCAAACAACCATGTGAGTGCTTATTGCGCCGCAAGCCATTCCAATAAATCCTAAATCAAGAATTATACGACCAATTGAAGAACCAAGAAGTGTTTCAAGACTTCTGGCAGCATCAACAGGTTTTAAATCTGTTCTTACCCCGCTAAATGACGGGTCGTATACTGTGTTAGCCATAGCAATTATGACAAGAGAGGTAACCAGAACAAATGGGATAAACATAGAATTAAAAAGATCAAATTTAGCCAATCCTTTATGGTATTTACCCCAGCCTTTAGCAAGTAAAGAATACGGGTATAAGAATGTCATATTGATACCGACCGAAGCGCCGATTGCCCCTAATATCAAAGTAGTAGTCCCTTCACCGGGAGGAATTTTAAAGCCAAAGAAACCTTTCACAAGTTCCTTCCACCTTATACCTGTCTTAATGACGACGAACAAAAATGCCAGCATAACCATTAAGATTACCAGGCGCAAAAACTTCTCATAAATTTTAATCCCCCGCGCACTTGAACCATAGTTCCAGGTAACTATGATACTCATAGATAAAATGGCAAAACCACCGGCAAATTTTATGAACAACTCTACATTTTTTGAATTCTGTGGTGCCCCTGCCATTGAAGCAATGTCCCAGATTGCTGCGCCGGCAAGTCCATATTGTGGAAAGTGCCAGATAATTGAGGCAACTATTGAACCAAGCGCCCAGAGGAACGGGACAATAGGGTGTATCTCTCTGGCAAAAGCGGCGTAAGGTCTTTCTCCGGTAGTTAAAACTACATTGGCAAGGGCGCCCATCATAACAATGCCAAGAAACATTGCGACAGGTTGAACCCATAGTAATGTATAACCGAACGAAGCACCTGCGACCACAGAAGCCACAGCGCTACCGGCACCAAGCGTCATTGCGCTCTGCAACCATGCCGGGCCAGTCATTTTTAGATAACCGCGAATCCGCTTTAAAAACGGCTTCGATTCTAATTCACTTAGATATTCCTCCTCTTTTCTAACTTTTTCCGGTTCCCATTTACTCGCCATTGGCAAGCCGGAACCCCCGTTTGCATCCTTATTTTCTACCATAAGAAAATAATGTTTGTAACAAAATTTATATGCAATAAAATTTATTGTATTATTGAATGTTTTAATAGAAACTCCATCTTATGGCTGAAGTGCATTCAATGACGACGACGGCATTTGAACTGGCTGGATATAAAGTAACCAAAACACTCGGCGTGGTTAGAGGCATCGTTGTGCGCTCACGTTCGGTGGTCGGGAATCTTATTGCAAGTATTCAAATATTCTTCGGAGGTAAAATATCCACATACACTACATTGTGCGAACAAGCAAGAGAAGAGGCTTTTCTACAAATGCTTGCTCATGCAGGAGAATCAGGTGCAAATGCGGTTATTGGCGTTCGTTATGACGCAACGGAAATTGCACCGGGCGTAACAGAAGTCTTATGCTATGGAACAGCAGTGTTCGTTGAACCATCTTTAAATAAATAAAATCCATTACTTGATATAAGAATAAATATAAAATAAAATTATAGAAATTATGTCTGGACACAGTAAATGGGCAAAGGTTAAGCATTTTAAAGGTGCGATTGATGCAAAACGCGGAAAACTGTTCGCAAAGCTATCGCGAGAAATAACTATTGCAGCAAAATTGCATGGCGGAAACGAGGAAATGAACCCGCGTTTGCGTATGGTTTTGCTTAAATGTCGCGCCGCTAATATGCCAAATGATAACATTGAACGCGCAATTAAACGAGGATTAGGACACGACGAGACCGCAAATTATGAGGACCTCACCTACGAGGCGTTTGGACCAAAAGGCGTGGCAATCTTAATTGATGTGAGCACAAATAATAGAAACAGAACAGCATCAGAAATTAGAAGCATTTTAACAAAAAACGGTGGTACTATTGCAACACAAGGCGCAGTTGCCCGTTTATTTAAAAGGAAAGGTCAAATTATGATCGCCCGCGATGCGGCTGATGAAGATAAACTAATGGAACTTGCGCTTGATGCCGGCGCTGAGGATTTCAAATCAGACCCGCAGGGCTACGAAATCATAACCGAACCAAATAACTTTGAAGCCGTTCATAAACACCTTGAAAAAAACAATATAAAATGTCTATCAGCAGGGATTACTGAAATCCCCACAATAACAGTTCCAATAGGAGACAATGAAACAGCCGCTTCAATAAATAAACTCGTTGAAGCCCTTGAAGATCATGATGATGTTAAAGAGGTTTATACCAACGCAGAACTGCCAGATGAATAATTTAGAAAAACATCCTCACCCCGAATTCGTCCTATATTCTTCATTGATGGAAATTAAATTTATCCACGGTTAAAATGTTAAGGGCATTAGAACGGTTAATAGAAAAGTTTCTCATTTATCTGTCAAATCTCGTTTTTAATTATCCGAGGACAATTATACTGTTTCATTTAATTTTATTTGTTATATCCGGATTTGTAACCGTAATGTGGTTAAAGGTTGATTTTGATAGAGACAACCTCGTCGGACCAAATAAAAAATATCATCAAATCTATCTACAATATAAAAAAGAATTTCCTGTTAATGATGATATTGTAGTTTTAATTGAAAGTGAAGATAGGGAGAAGAACCGTCAATTTGTTGAACGACTTGCCAAAAAACTCGAATCTAAACCAAATCTATTTACAAATATTTTTTATAAGGGCGATCCTGTAATGATGGGAAACAAGGCACTGTTGTTTATTCCCGAGTCTGACCTTCAAGGACTTCACGAACAATTAAGAGATTATAAACCATTCTTAAAGCCATTCTCAAAAGCAACTAACCTTACAAGCCTATTTAGTATAATAAACACCCAGTTCAGGTCTGCAAAACGGGAAAAAAACAGCCAAAATGAAGCGATGGTGAACTCCCTCCCTGCCCTTGAACGGATATTATTGATGGGCAAAGATTCTATCAACCGCGCAGGCACGCCTGTATCTCCCGGCATATTTGCCCTTTTCGGCGCAACAGAGGAAGCAGAAAGCCAGATGTATATTACATTTGCAGGTGGAAGAATTTATCTTGTTACTGCCCAGGTAATTGACCCTACACTAAACGAAGAGGCCATAAAATATCTCCGCGAAAAGGTGGATAAAATTCAATTGGAAGTCCCCGGTTTAAATGTAGGCATCACAGGTTCTCCTGTCCTTGAGTATGACGAGATGAGGCAATCCCAGAAAGACAGCACCGTCGCATCTATTGTAGCGCTCCTTTTATGTGCATTAATTTTTATTTATGGTTATCAAGAAACAGGAAGGCCGTTAAAAGCCACACTTTGTCTTATAATTGGGCTGGTTTACACACTTGCCTTTACTACAATCGCAATCGGGCATTTAAACATCCTTACCGTAACCTTCGTCCCTATCTTGATAGGTCTTGCTATAGATTTTGGCGTCCATCTTATAACAAGATATGAAGAGGAGTTGCGGCTCGGTCATCCAGAAAAAGAATCAATGATAAAGGCGATGGTTTTCACAGGAAAAGGTATCGTTACGGGTTGTTTAACCACAGCAGGCGCATTTTTGGCAATGTCAATTACAAACTTTAAAGGTATTCAAGAAATGGGATTAATATGCGGTGGAGGAATGATACTCTGTCTTTCAGTAATGATTTCTCTGCTGCCGGTTCTATTGTTAAAAGGCAAACAAAACATCATAGATCAACAACCCCAAACGGAGGAAAAAATCAGGCAATATTTAGAAAGTTTCTGGTTGAAAAATCCTATTACTGTGGTGACTATTTCAATAGGAATTACGTTGGTTTGTCTTATCCTGAGTCTGTTCGTCACCTTTGACTATAATCTTTTAAATATGCAGAGTCATGGTCTACCTGCTGTGAAGTATGAGAAAAAATTGATTAGTTCGACCCCAAAGTCAGTCCTGTTTGCTGCTGTTGTTGCAAATGACTTAAACGAAGCCATAGCATTAGAACAAAAACTCACAAATCTACCATCGGTGGCGTCAGTTGAATCTATGGCGCAATTTCTCGCTGGCGATCAGACAAAAAAGTTAGAACTTGTTGGAAAGATAAAAGAAGAACTTGCCGATATTACATTCTCGCCACCGGATACTGCCCCTGTTAATATCTGGGAATTAAGTAGGATTTTATGGTCTTTCCGTGGTTATCTCGGTATGGCTCTGGAAGAAATTGAACCGGATGAAAAAGATTTAATTAATAAAATTCAGAGTCTTCGTGAAACTATTCAAGAATTTAGAAAATCGATGCTTGGCGGTGACCACGTTCGTGCAAGTTATAAACTCACTGCATATCAACAGGCATTCTTTAACGACTTGAAAACCACATTTGAGACTTTAAAAAATCAGGACAACAGTGCCCCGCTATCTCCTGCGGATTTCCCATTGCCGTTAAGAAATAGATTTATCGGTGTAACAGGAAAATTTTTACTTCAAGTTTATCCAAAGGAAAATGTATGGGATAGAGGTAAACAGGAAGTTTTTGTAAAAGAATTAAGAAGCATTGTCCCGAATGCTACTGGTACTCCGGTTCAATTATACGAATATACAAACCTACTTAAAAAAAGTTACGAACAAGCCGCCTGGTATGCGCTGATTGCAATAATAATCCTCATCTATATTCACTTTCATAGAGTCGAGTGCATAATCCTTGCCTTGCTACCTGTCGGCTTCGGGTTCTTATGGATGATGGGACTAATGGCTATTGGCGGTGTCCAATTCAACCCTGCAAATATTATGACGCTTCCACTCGTAATAGGAATCGGGGTTACAAATGGAATTCAAATACTCAATAGATTTGCAGAAGAGCATACCCCCGCTATACTTTCACGCAGCACTGGTAAAGCAATTATTGTTTCGGGCTTAACTACAATAGCCGGTTTCGCCAGTCTTATGTTAGGAAAACATCAAGGAATAATAAGCCTCGGCTATGTTATGTCCATCGGTGTAGCCTCCTGTATGGTTATTTCTGTAATTATGCTACCAGCACTTTTGACAATAATGATAAAGAATGGTTGGAAATTGAAATCCTGATAACAAATATGACCCGGCGGTCAGAACCGACCAACTCACCGGGTCAGGAGGAACCGTAATCTAAAGCAATTACAACTTAGTCAATTTTTTCGAAAAAGTCAATAAAAAATTTAACATTTTTTGTTGACAAATTATTCAGGATCGATTCTCTGATTAGACTTTATTTTCCAATTACTTTATCGCTGTTATAGGACAAGTACTACAATAGTTTTTTACACCTCGCTACCTGCCCATTGTGGTGGATTTTTTAATCTAAACAGCATTTCCCCTGCCTTTGGCACAACAAGAACCCCTTCGTTTTCTCGCCCCAAAAAATCTTCAATCTTAATTTTTGATGGGTCTCTATACCCTAAATTAATTTTCTTGCAGACACTTTCCGGTATTGAGGTGGCAAGAGTTACTTTTGCCCTGCATTTTTCAACCCCATTTTCAAACCGTCCAATACCCCTGACGTGTGTTGAGTGCGCAAGAACACCCCACGGATAATTCTTAAACTTATCCCATTGTTTCAAAAAATAATCCCGACAATGATAGCCTATTTCTTCAATTATTCTGCCGTGGGTCTCGCTAATATGTGAAATGTGCGGTGCATAGATTATTAACTCTCCATCATCGGCAAGCACCGGTTCAAGTTTATACATACATTTGCCACCTGTCCACAGTTCATCATACATCTTTGGTGCACACGAAAGGATTAAGGAATAAGGGTGGTCTTTATAAACAATGTGAAGTTTTCGGGACAAATCGCTTGCGCAGTCCCACGCAGCCTCAGGAGAACCAGCAAAAATACCAGCAAATTCTGTCCCATCTACCACGAGTGAAAAACAGAACTTTGGCATATTTACCATTGCCCCAGCCTTATCCACAACACGACGAACAGGCGTCCATTTTCTACCAATAATAACCGGGTTCGTCATTACAGCGCCAAGCCAGTGGAAAAAGTTCAGTATTCGCGGACCGCCAACACCGGGGAAAAGATATTTATTGCCACCTGAAAAACCGACTACTTCGTGCGGAAATACAGGTCCGATAATTATAACCTTATCATAATCAAACAATACCTTATTCACTTCCACTGGCACATCCATTGAAAACAGACCATTTGTAAGCGTCTCTATCTCTTCGGCGCTGATTGTCCCAACCGTTTTAAGCGCCTCAGGATTATTCCATTCGTGATTGATAAATTTTACTTTTCCGTATTTCTCCTGTCGTTCTTGTGAAGAAATTTCCAGACGTTTGCAGATGGCTTCCTCACTCATTTGCGAATGTGTTCCAAGTGCAACAATAATATCAAGAGCCTTTACAACTGTCCCAATTTGCTTATGTATCAACTTAAATACCATACCCACCGGGGCAGTTCGCGTGTGGTCAGGTATAATTAAAAGGAGTCGTTTATTCGTGTAATCTTCCACAGGCAAAGCTGCGGAAATTACCTTTAATACGTCCTCCTGCGATAAAACCCTTTTCTCGCCCGCACAAGCCGAAATTACATTCTCGTTCATAATAACGAATCAAATCTGTTAAATATCTAATTTTGAACCTAATTAAAAGTCAAAGATGGAATTAATTTAGAGATTGCTTTTCGTAATTAAAAAGCCAGTTGCTGATAATCCAGAATATAAACGCTCCAAGACTGTCTGCAATGATGTCCCCCACCTCAAAACTTCTTCCAAATGAACGTGATGCAAATTGTAAAAATTCCATTAAAACACCGTAAAAAATAGATGCGATTAGTACCCATAAATATTTCCATTTTAAAGAATTATTCCCATTAATTGTCCATCGCAATATAATAACAAAAAAACCATACATAAAGAAATGGACGGTTTTGTCTGAAAAAGCAAACGGCATCTTAATATCTTTAAATGTACTGGATGGGGCAAGAGATAGATACGTTATCCCTATTAAATAAATCCCAAATATAATCAGCCGCCATCTAATATGCATCTTGAGGTATTGATTCAATATTGTCCTCATATAATTAATATACCGATAATAATCTACTACGGGTGTTTAAACTTCCGCCTTCCGCGTTAGGCAGGATAATATTGCGCACAAAATCAAAAATAATGCAAGGATAGAATGTATTTGAAATGGAAAATCAAATCTTGCGTGGATAAAACAGCCCACCAAAGCAGCCCAGATTAACATAACAAAACTCTTATCGCCATAAATCCCTCCTGTAAAAAACCATTTTAAGATTACGACACAAAATGCCAGCAAGATTAACCCCGTGCCAACGTATCCGAAGGTTATCAAGGTTTCCAACCAATCATTGTGAAGTTGCGCAGGCCAGTATTCATTCGGGAACCGACGATAAAATTGAAATAAGTTATTAAATGTACCGGGACCTGTGCCAAAAACAGGATTGTCCTCTGCCATTCGCCTGCCAGTTTCAAACATAAACTCACGTTCTTTATATCCTTGTTCAAGCATTTCAAGTCTTGGCGCAAGTTCTTCCCATCCTAACATAAGACCAGCAAAGATTGAGCCTGCGATAATCAACATCGCAAAAGCCTTTGCCCCCCACCAAATTCGCCACCTTGCCATCAACAATACAATAATTGAAAAAATACTTAACGCCCACATAACTACTGCGCCGCCCCGGCTGGTCGAAACAATCGGACAGATTGCCATCAATAACACACAGGGCAACAGGATGTTAAATGTCTTGCCTGTATAAATACCGGATAATCGGCGCTGATGTTTTACAGATGAAACGCAAGCCCACCATAATCCTAACACACAGGGCCAAAGCAAATTAAAATATTGTGATGCATTTGAACGATATGCATAAGGTCCAAATTGCGATTCAGCATTTTTATGTATAGTTGGTTCAACAAGCCATAACAATTTATTCGTTCCCGTAACTCTCTGAATAATCCCTTCAACAGCAAGCAACGCCCCATTTATTGCAAGCACATAAAATAATTTACGAAGCCGTGTTGGTGGTAGAACGCTTTTCTGGTTCAGACCATCTGCAATTTCTTTCGCAATCCCATCTTCGCCTTGCGGTATTGTATTTAGCCAATCCTTTACTCCCCAGAACAATCCTGCCAATCCCAGATACATCCAGAACATAAACCAGCTGCTCTGGGCATCATAACTATGTGGCATCCACATTATAGCATCGCGGTAATCAAGCCTCCAGAACTCAGGACGATAAACAGCCCTTGCGTTGTATGCGGAAATAAAACAATATCCAAGAATAAGAATTGTCAAAACGCCCAGTGCAATATCAAAATATTTTGCAAAAGATGTGGCTTTCCTCCGCGAATAACTAAATAATCCCGACCATCGCCCCGGCAAATAAGCACCACTTATCCGAATAAATAGTTTTAATAAAAATAGCAGCCCAAGACAGTACCCGACCCAGTTCATTACTTTAATAGACCAGGTTTGCGTTGTACCAAAAGCCCACGGTCCAAAAATTATCGCTAAATAGATAAGATATTCCGACGCTATATCAAGCCAATGATATAACCGAGATATGTCTATCACTGTATGCCTGACAACCGCTGGCGCAATCCCTGGTTTTATATTTTCCATTTTTTAATTCTCCTGAAAAATATCGAGTTTTCTATTTTTTATCTTATTCCATAATAGTTTCAAGTTTTAATTGAAGATGTGTGTAGAAAAATCTTTAGTTATCAATTTGATAACGTGGTTTGAACATCAATGCTCTTATAAATCCAGCTTCAAGTTGTTTTTGAAGGAAACCCCTGATTTTTCTCTGTTTTTGAATTAGCAGATGATACTATAACGAAATTTCATAACCTATTGTTATTAAAGTAGTTACGAAATTTATTACGTGAAGTTGGGTGTTAGTGAATTTCAATGAATGGAGAAGCCAAAAATTACAATGATAAATCAACCCTTACCGGTTAAAATAAAAGTCTAACTTTCCGGATTAATTTAAGTTCCTAATGGACCTGTCTGTTTTTTACTTCGAATTCTCCAAAATAAGTTCCTTACTCTTACAGCCAGCCAACCTATAAACCAGAAAATTACCCCTGTTCTTTCTATTATTGATTTACGGATTTCTTTTTTCTTTTCTGAACTTAAGCCAGAAACCTTGCCTAAGCAAACTTCAACTCTTGCAGAATGTAAAGATTTTAACTTACATAATCTCAATCTTTTTTTGAATTTGTTTCCTTTGCCCCATTGAGTGATAATCTTCATTGCATCCCATTCTTCACGGGATAATTCGTAGAGTTTTTCCACATTTCGCGCCGTCGTATTTTGCGGATGTATTCTGTATTGACAGAGTATCTCTCTGACCTCAATTATAGATGTGCAAAATCGGGCAAGTTCTGCGTAAAACACAACGTCTGCAACCTGCGGCATATCTTCTCTGAATTTGCAAGGAAGAGGATCTCTATCGGTTTTTATGACGGCAGCAGGCACTAAAACAGTTTGCATTTCAGACTGCTTTTTCAAAAGTTCATCAATGCCAACTTTACGCGGTGGGGCGCCATTGTCTTTATAATCAATGAACCACCAGGGTGGAAGCCTTTTGACATCTGAATCTATAAGTTCAAATCTGCTATAAGCAAGTGATAAATGGGGTTCACTTTCTAAAACAGGCATTAATTTCTCAAAAAAATCTTCAAGAACAATATCATCAGCAGTTAGTATATGAAGATAATCGGTCTGTTCGGCATACTCAAGCGCCCTGTTCAAATTTCCAAATAAACCTATATTTCTCTCATTTTGAACGACTTCAATAGGAAGACCTTTATAACGCCGGGCAATATCTCTTGTACCATCCGTTGAACAATTATCAATAATAATTACGCGGTCAGGCTGTCGTTTTTGATGCGCAAGCGAATCTAATGCGGTCTTTAAATATTTCTCGCCATTATAGACTGGAATTACAGTAGTAACTATAGCCATTGGTTATTTAATTCGCTTTAAAAACGCGTTAGGCCAATGAGTGATGTTTTTTGACAACTCACTTTCGTTAAACGTCCATTGTGGTTGTTCAATGATAAATTCTGTGTGACTGAGTGCAAATTCCTTGGCAGCCTCTGATGGGTTATCATATCTCCATTCTGGATTTCCTCTTGGCACATCCCACAAATCTTTCATACTGCCATCTGTAGCTACAATGTATGAACCCGGTTTCACAAGCGAATGATATGCCTCTAATTCAGCAAGAACATGCGTTTTTGTGTGACAGGAATCAAGTATCACTAATACCTGTTCATCGGGTTTTATCAGAGATTTGACATTATTAACCACCTTTGGGTCAACTGAACTGCCTTCAATTAGAGTGATGTATGGAAACAGTGAATGTGATTCAATGGCATGGCGATTATGCGGTCTTATTTCAATATCTACTCCAATAACTCTCCCTTTGCCGATTAACTTGCACAACGAAGCTGAAAATAGAAGCGACCCCCCATGTGCTATTCCAGTCTCAACGATTACATCGGGCTTAATCCTATATATGACTTCTTGAATCCTGATTATATCTTCCGGGATTTGAATTATTGGTCTGCCAAGCCAGCTAAATGTATATGGATATTTCTGGTTCCATCCAACTTTTAACCATTGACGCGATATTTCCTCAAAAGCCTCGTTAGAATAGAGCGCGATTTCACGATAAGTTCCTGCATCCTCAATCGTCAAAATCCTTTTATCTGTATCAATTATTAATCTCATTATTAAACCATTAAATTTATCCTGATTATTAAGTTAACAACTACTATAATATTATTCATTCAATCTCAACACTTAAACTAACATTTATTATTGTTCACCTCAATCATTAGCATACCAGTAAAAATTGCATTTTTTGGTGAATATTTGTTGGATTTACAAAACAGTATAAACTCAACCTGCGAAAGCAGGTGAAAGGATTATAGCAAACGAAATACAAAAACATCATAAACCGCCCAAAGCGGTGGCAGAGCCATTATTGGATTTCTAAATTATTGCTCTGTCACCCCTAACGGGGTTTTCCTCTGTGTTAATGTCTATGCTATAATCCTGCCACCATCTATCGATGGTTAAAAAATGCCAGCCTTCGGCTGGTTGATATTTTATGAATGACACATCACGTATTAATCTTCACAATTTAGTATATTATTCCAATATCTATGCTAATGATTCAGGTATCTTATAAAATATCCT
>JAKPVM010000307.1 GCA_029572555.1 Verrucomicrobiota bacterium
CAATCCTTCAAAGGCGCAAATTATAAGAAAACTTATAGGGAGAATTATATTTGAGCACAATAAAACCTGTCAAGAAACGTTGAAACGTCGATACAAAGATTTGAGAGAAGGTTATTTAAATTTAATTCATCGGACTGTTCCACATTTAAAGGAAGCAGATTTACAATGGAGAATTGAATTTATATTTGGCGCTCAATCTTTTTTGTTGATTAATCCGCAAAAACTTGAATATATGAGCAACAGGGTTTGCAACCCGTCGGACACAAAAACTGCGTTAAAACAGATGATATGTTTTTTTGCTGCAGGTTTAAGAGCGCCTTCTGTTTCAGAAAAATAGATTTTTAGTTGAACAAATTGAAATAAAACAAAAGATTATTATTTTGATAAGATACATAAATATATATGAAAAAGATAATGATGAATAGAGTGAAAATTGCAGGATTAGTGATAATTCCTTTGATGATTGCGCTAACCTCGTGCACTCAGAAAAAGGCTGGCAGTGTGCAAACGTCTGGGTTATTGATTACAATTACAAACCCGGTACAGACAGTTTTTACGAAATGGGACGAGTATCCCGGTCATGTGGAGTCGATTGAATATGTAGAATTGAGACCAAGAGTTTCAGGATATATTGATTCCATTCATTTTAAAGATGGCGCCGAGGTGAAGGTGGGGGACTTGTTGTTTATTGTTGATCCGAAGCCGTACGAAGCCGAACTGGAACGAGCAAACGCCGAACTGGAGCGGGCAAAATCCGCTCTTGAACAGGCTCGGGCAGAGAAGGCGCGTACGGCTACGCAGCTGGAGCTTGCAAAAAATGATTTGCAACGCGCCGAAGGATTACGACCGGCTAAGGCGATTTCAGAGGAAGAATATGATTTGCGCGCAAAGACATACCGCAGTATGCAATCTGCTTTTGACGCCGCGACTGCGGCTGTTTCTGTTGCAGAATCTTCCGTTAGCGCCGCTCAAGCATCCGTAAAAACTGCCCAGCTAAATCTTGGTTATACAAAAATTACCGCCCCAATAAGCGGAAAAATCAGCGACAGACACGTAACAGTAGGCAACCTTGTTCAAGCAGGCGGAGTCGGTATTGGGACAGTTCTTGCCACTATAGTTACTATTGACCCAATCTATTGTTATTTTGATGTAGATGAACGGGCGTTCTTAAAATATCGCAAACTCGCATTAATCGCCGGAAGCGTAGAAAAACCTACATTGGCTTGTGAAGCCGCGCTTGATGGCGAAGATGGTTTCCCGCATAAAGGGATAATTGACTTTTTTGACAATAAATTGGACGCATCTACGGGCACTATACGGATGCGCGGTGTTTTCAAGAACCAGGATAGGGCGCTTATTCACGGTAATTTTGCGCGGATTCGCATTCCGGTTGAACGGTTAGATTCTGCAATATTAATTCCGGAAGAGGCTATATTATCTGAACAAACCAGAAAATATGTTTATGTCTTAAACAGTCAAGATATGACTGTTCAACAACGCAATTTGACTCTCGGTCCTTTGCAAGGTATGAACCGAGTGATTTTAAGCGGTCTGTCGCCAAATGATACTATTGCTAAGACTGGTATTTTAATGTTGCGACCAGGCGCAAAGGTACAGATTCTTGGACCGTCTGAATCAAGCCCTGCTCCTGCGCCACAGCAAGGTAAAGAGACAAATGAGTCAAAGACTAAGTAAATTGGAAACAAATTTTGACAACATAGTGATGTTAATATGAAATTCTCACGTTTTTTTATTCATCGTCCGATATTTGCAAGCGTATTATCAATCTTTATTACGGTTGTTGGTCTTATAGCGCTATACAACCTGCCGATAGCCTCATTCCCGGATGTTGCCCCGCCGGTAGTTTATGTTGAGGGACAATATCCTGGCGCAAACGCTCAGGTGGTTGCCGATACTGTTGTAACTGTAATTGAGGAACAGATAAACGGCGTAGAAAATATGATTTATTTCTCTTCTGTTGCAAGTTCGGACGGTTCGTTTTCAATAAGTGTAACATTTAAGATTGGCACTGATGTAGATATGGCACAGGTACAGGTGCAGAACCGTGTGAACGCTGCTCTCCCAAGACTTCCGGAAGAGGTGAGACGACAGGGTGTTATTGTGAGAAAATGGTCCCCGAGTATGACCATTGCGCTTTCGTTATTCAGCCCTGATGGGAGTTTAGATCCGGTTTTTGTTAGTAATTACGCTTATCTGCAGATTAAAGATGTGCTTACCCGTTTGCCGGGCGTTGGTGATTTGGTCGTAATAGGTACTAAGGACTATTGTATGCGCATCTGGGTTGACCCCGAAAAGGCTGCATCAAGAAACCTTACGGCTGGTGATATTATCGCGGCAATTAAAGAACAAAACGTCGAAGTATCCGGTGGTGTGATTGGACAGCCACCAACTCCATCAGACGTACCGTTACAACTTGTGGCGCTTGTAAAAGGGAGACTTGTTACAGAAGAAGAGTTTGCCGATGTAGTTGTTAAAACTGATGCAGATGGCAAGATTACCCGTTTGCGAGATATTGCGCGGGTTGAACTTGGGGCTCGAGATTATAACGTGGAAACCACTATTAACGGTATGCCGAGCGTTACCATTGCGGTGTTCCAACTACCCGGTTCAAATGCAATTGAGACTGCTGATGCAGTGCGAAAAACAATGGCGGAATTAAAAAAGCGATTCCCGAAGGGGCTTGATTACAAAATAATGAAAGATGACTCGGAATATATCCGCTCTTCGATTACCGAGGTTGTCAATACATTGCGTGATGCAATGATTCTTGTAACAATAGTTGTAATTCTGTTCTTGCAAACCTGGCGGGCTTCAATAATTCCACTAATTGCGGTGCCAGTCTCATTAATTGGAACATTTGCTGTAATGGCTGCGCTTGGGTTCTCTATAAATAACCTAACGCTATTCGGTCTGGTTCTTGCAATTGGTATTGTGGTTGATGACGCAATAGTTGTAGTCGAAAACGTTGAACGTCATATATCAGAAGGGAAAAACCCGGTTGAGGCGACTGAAATTGCAATGGGTGAAATAAGCGGGGCTGTTGTTGCAATTGCGCTTGTATTAAGTGCGGTGTTTATTCCAACGGCGTTCTTACCGGGTATTCAAGGAAGATTTTATCAACAGTTTGCGTTGACTATTGCAGTATCGACAGTGATATCTGCTTTTAACGCATTAACACTTAGCCCTGCGCTTTGCGCATTGCTTTTGCAACCACACCATGAGAAAAATGATATTGTCAGCCGTATTATTCACGGGTCAGTTGGATGGATTTTCAAGGGATTTAATGTGGCTTTTGAAGGGGCACGTTCCGGTTATATAAAGACATTGGTGCACGTGATTCGCCACGGGGCAATTGGTATGTTGGTTTATGTTGGTTTATTAGTGTTAACGTATTTTGGCTTCAAGACGGTTCCAACTGGTTTCATCCCCGAGCAAGACAAAGGCGGATTGTTGGCTTACGTACAATTACCTGATGGTGCATCGCTTCAGAGGACAAGAGAGGTCAGTACTCGCATATTTAATATGGTTAGAGACATTCCGGGTATAGAATCAGTTGCCAAAATGGACGGGTTTTCTTTACTCACATTTGGACATAAGCCAAACGCGGCATCTATTATTTTGAGGCTTGATGATTTTGAAGTAAGAAAAAAGAAGAAAATTACAATTGATAAAATCCTTAAAGAGGTTCGCTCTCGTCTATCAACAGTTACGGAAGGCACTGCCGTTGCGTTTAATTTCGCTGCTGTAGATGGACTCGGTTTTGTTGGTGGATTTAAATTACAGATTGAAGATAGGGCAAATCTTGGTTACAAAGCACTACAAGATGCCGCGTTTCAGATGATGGTTGCAGCAAGACAAAACCCGGAAATTTCAAGCGCACTTGCCACATTTAGAGCGACCGAACCACAAATACTTATTGATATTGACAGGGAAAAAGCAAAAACAAAACAGGTACCTCTGGCAAATATATGGACAACTCTCGGAGGTTATATGGCTGATTATTACATAAACGATTTTACATTATTCGGTAGACCATTCGAGGTGCACTTGCAGGCAGATGCCCAATTCAGGGCGTATCCTGAAAATATTTTAAATCTAAAAACACGTAATCAATCCGGTGAAATGGTACCATTGGGTACTGTTATTAATATAGACGAAATTACCGGTCCAACCCTTGTTTACCATTACAATCTATATCCAAGCGCGGATTTAAGCGGCAGTCCTGTAGTGGGGGTCAGTTCTGGCGACGCAATTAAAATTATGAACGACCTTGCCGATAAAATACTCCCGCCGGGTATGGCAATTGAATGGACGGAATTGAGCCTATTTGAAATTATGGCTGGAAAAACAGGGATGCTAATCTTTCCAATCTGCGTGTTGATGGTGTTCCTTGTATTGGCGGCGCAATATGAAAGTTGGTCATTGCCTTTTGCTATTATATTAATTACGCCAATGGCATTGCTGTTCGCAATCCTTGCTACCTGGTTCCGAGGTATGGAAAATAATCTATTCACACAAATTGGTATGGTTACATTGATAGGATTAGCCTGTAAAAATTCCATATTGATAATTGAGTTTGCTCGCCAATTGCAGGAAAAAGGTCAGAATAGATTTTCAGCAGCGATTGAAGCCTGCCGTTTGCGTTTGCGACCGATTTTGATGACTTCATTAGCGTTTGCATTTGGAGTATTGCCGTTGATGATTGCCACAGGCGCAGGCTCTGAATTAAGACGCACAATCGGCACAGCGGCATTCTGGGGAACAATTGGCGTAACGTTGTTTGGTATATTCCTTGCCCCCGTGTTCTATATAGTTCTCCGCAGACTTGCAGGCGACAAATCAAGACCGGAGAAACCTCCTAAAAAAGGCGGCAATATTTCAACAATTACGCCGTTGATAATTGTAGGGGTTGCAAGCGCTGTTCTTCTTACAGGTTGTGCTGTTGGACCAAATTATAAACAGCCTGTAACAAAAGTTAATCAATCTTTTTCAAATACAACATCAAACCTTGTGCCAGAAGAGGTTTCAATTGAGTGGTGGAGACAGTATAACGACCCGCAACTTGTCTCATTAGTTGACCAGGCTTTAACAAACAATCACGATTTGCGGATTGCTATGGCGCGAGTTAAAGAGGCTCGCGCAATGCGAAATTTAACTCGCCTTGACCAGATTCCGACAGTTCGTTCAGGGGCTGGATATACTAAGAGCACCGCGAGCAAAGACGCCACACACGGACTCCCAAGGGATTCGCGGGAATATGAATTATTTGACGCCGGCTTTGATGCTGCATGGGAACTTGATTTCTTCGGGAGAGTGCGTCGTTCAGTTGAGGCAAGCACTGCCGAATTAATGATGATGGAAGAATATCGCCGATACACTTATGTTAGTATTGCGGCGGAAGTTGCAAGGAATTATTTTGAACTACGCGGCGCTCAGTACGAACTTGAAGTTGCAAGGGAAAATGCAAAGGCTCAAAGGGGAACTTATGAATTAATTTTAACGAAGTTTAATAAGGGACGCGGCACTGAACTTGATGTGCGCAGGGCAGAATCGCAATGGACTGCTACAGAAGCGATTATTCCAACGTTGGAAACAAGCATTAAGTTTTCTATCCATAGACTCGGTGTCTTGATTGGACAGGAACCGACAGCGCTGGAAAACGAGTTATTGGCTCATAAACTACTTCCTAAGCCACCAGAACAAATCTTTGTTGGCAATCCTGAGGATTTGTTAAGAAGACGCCCGGATGTGTGCGCCGCTGAACGCTCACTGGCAGCAGCAACCGCAAGAATCGGGGTTGAAACAGCGGATTTGTTCCCGCGCGTTACTTTTATTGGCAATATCGGGCTTCAAGCAAGCCATCTGTCAGGTTTTGATGATGCCGGCGCCGATACCTATTCTTTTGGTCCAAGAATAAGCTGGGCTGCGCTTGACCTTGGCAGGGTTCGTGCAAGGATTAAAGCCGCAAATGCCAGAGCCGAAGCTGAACTGGCGAATTACGAAAAGACAGTCCTCACAGCGTTAGAAGAGACTGAAAACGCCTTTGTTCAATATGGTAAAACTTTATATCAATTGAAATATCTTGAACAATCCGCTCAGGCTGCCGAAATGGCTTTGAAACTCGCAGAACTACGCTTTGAACAAGGTAAAGAAGATTATCTTGCGGTGCTTGATGCTCAACGGGTTCAACTTTCCACTCAAAGCCAGCTTGCTCAGGCTCAAACACGGTTGGCAACCTCGCTTGTGTCTGTTTATAAATCGTTAGGCGGTGGATGGGAAAACGAAGCTAAACAAGTCGCTGATGAAGGCAAATCAAAGAACGGTAAAACTAAATAAATTATGTAACTTTATTTAATTAAAGTTCGTCAAAATAATATGTAGCCTTACAGGGCGGTTAATCTATTAATTTTTAAAGAGATATTTGAGTATATATGAAAGTTGTTAAATGGATTGTAATTATTGTTCTCATCTGCAGTGTGGGATACGCCGGAATCAAAATTTTTAAATCCGATAAAAAAGGTGATTCTGGAAATTTATTTAAGATGGCAGAAGTTAAACGAGGTGATATTGTTTCAACGATAAGCGCCTCTGGTGTGGTTGAACCCGAAGAGGTGGTTGATGTTGGCGCCCAGGTTGCCGGCCGTATTCTTGCCTTTGGAAAAGATAAAAACGGCAATTTGGTAGATTATGGTTCTGAGATTGAGAAAGGGACAATCCTCGCAAACATTGATGATGCGCTTTATTCATCCGAAGTTGAAATGAATGCTGCTCAACTTGCGCAAGCCAAAGCATCGCAGTTGAGGGCAGAAGCGGATTTGCAGCAATTTCTTGCAAAACTTGAACAGGCTCGGCGAGATTGGGAACGTGCCCAGAGGCTTGGTCCGTCAGAGGCACTTTCCGCCACTGCTTACGATTCATATAAAGCCGCTTATGAATCGGCTGTTGCAAACGTAAATGTCGGCAAAGCCGCTATTGAACAGGCAAAGGCATCAGTTGCACAAGCCGAGGCAAGCTATGCAAAGGCAAAACGAAACCTCGGTTATTGCACAATTGAATCCCCTGTAAAAGGCGTTATTATAGACAGAAGGGTAAATATTGGTCAGACGGTTGTTGCAAGCCTTAATGCCCCAAGTCTCTTCTTGATAGCAAAAGACTTAAAACGGATTCAAGTCTGGGTAGCAGTAAATGAAGCAGACATAGGGATGATTTATCCCGGAATGCCAGTTAGATTTACTGTGGACGCATTCCCGGGAGAAATTTTCAGAGGTTCAGTAATAAAAACCCGATTAAACGCAACTATGACACAAAACGTCGTAACCTACACGGTTGAAGTCTCAACAGAAAATCCTGACCAAAAACTCCTGCCTTATTTGACGGCGAACGTGCAATTTGAGACCGGTAGCAAGACAAATGTTCTGATGGTGCCTAATGCTGCTTTAAGATGGATACCCCGCGAACAACTAATTTCGCCTGAATATCTCAAGGCAACTTCATCTGGAACATCCGGAGAAACTAAACAGGTTTCTTCTAATCAGAAAAACGGACAGAAGAAGGAAAATGGAAGATCACATCTACGGGACGGTGTAGTATGGATTGAGAAAAATGGTTTTGTTGAACCGGTAAAAGTTCTTGCTGGTATAACTGATGGCGCATTTACTGAAATTCAAAGCGACGGATTGAGCGAAGGGACGCGGGTTGTTGTAGGTGAACAAATCAATGGCAGTTCAACATCTGCTCAAAGTACAGCAAGCCCATTTTTACCGCGAATGTCGCGTCCTCGCAATCAAGGACAAACCAATCAAACAACAACAACAAGAAGCCCTGGTAGATAAAAGACAATGGATTTAATCAAATTAAAAGATATTATTAAGGTTTATAATCTGGGCGAAATTGAGTTGCAGGTCTTAAAGGGCATTACAATGACAATTTGCGCAGGTGAATTTGTTGCTTTGATGGGCGCAAGCGGTTCTGGCAAAAGTACTCTAATGAACATACTCGGCTGTCTTGATAGACCAAGTGGAGGTGAATACTGGCTTCACGGTAAAGAGATTTCAAATCTAACAGTTAATGAACGTGCTCGCATAAGAAACAAGATGATAGGTTTTGTTTTTCAAAATTTTAATCTCCTTTCTCGCACAAGCGCCCTTGAGAATGTAATGATGCCTTTCACTTATGCCCACGAAAGTATTCCTGAAAAAAAGATGCGTGAACAGGCTATGGTAATGCTGGAAAGAGTCGGTCTTGCTGACCGCGCCAACCATCATCCATCTCAACTTTCCGGTGGACAACAACAACGAGTTGCTATTGCAAGGGCTTTGGTTAATAATCCAAAATTACTTTTAGCAGATGAACCGACAGGGAATCTTGATTCTAAAACAAGCGTTGAAATTTTGGAGATGTTTAGAGAATTGAATGAAAAAGATGGATTAACAGTTTTGCTTGTTACACACGACATCGATGTCGGCAGAGCCGCAAAACGGATGATACATATAAGGGATGGATTGATAGTCGATGGGGAATATAGCGAAGCAACTTTGACACCAGTAGAAGGTAAAAGATGAAATCCGTCCGCACAGTTAAAACTGCATTGCGCGCCTTGAGACGAAATCTTATGCGCGCTGCCCTTACAACATTAGGCATCGTCATTGGAATAGCAGCCGTAATTGCAATGATGGAAATCGGCAACGGTTCTTCCATTGCCATAAAAAAAACAATAGCCTCAATGGGGGCAAATACCCTGCTGGTTCTTCCCGGTACTGCAACAAGCGGTGGTGTAACATTCGGAACCGGTAGCGCAATGACACTTACACCCCAGGATGCTGATGCCATTGCCGATGAATGCCCTGCTGTGCTTGCAACAGCACCGATTGTTCGGGTGCGCGCTCAAATTGTTTATGGCAACAGAAACTGGGTGCCTGCTCTTATTTATGGAACATCGCCGGATTTTCTTGTTGTCCGCGAATGGACAGACCTTACCGAGGGTGAGACATTTACTGACCGCGAGATACGAAATTCAAGCAAAGTTTGTGTTGTCGGACAAACTATTGTTCGCGAACTATTTGAAGGAGAATCCCCGATTGGAAAAGAAATTAGAATCAAGAATGTCTCTTTTAGAGTAATTGGCGTATTAAAACAAAAAGGCGCAAATATGATGGGTATGGACCAGGATGATATAGTCCTTGCGCCGTGGACAACAATTAAATACAGAGTAAGCGGTTCTTCTGCAACGGTATCAAACCAGAGCGCCGAGACAACTACTTCATCAGGTAATTATCTGAACCAACTTTATCCCGGTAGCAGCAAACTTTATCCTGATGTATCTTCAAGTTCTTACGGACCACAGCCAGTTCGTTTTTCAAATATTGACCAGATACTGGTAGCAACGCGCACCCCGGAACATATCCCCGTTGCTATGGAACAAATTACAACGTTGCTAAGAGAAAGACACCGAATAAGACCGGATGAACCTGAAGATTTTAGGCTTCGTGATATGACAGAAATAACCCGCACATTGAGTTCAACAACCCGTGTAATAACTACATTGCTTCTGGTGGTTGCAATGATTTCACTTGTAGTTGGAGGTGTTGGCATAATGAATATTATGCTCGTTTCTGTCACTGAAAGGACTCGCGAAATTGGTTTAAGAATGGCAGTTGGCGCTGAACCGGCTGATATTTTAAGGCAATTTTTAACTGAATCAATTGTATTGTGTTTTCTCGGCGGGTTATTCGGGATTTCTTTAGGGCGTTTGGTTTCATATCTTGTTACGGTATTTCTTAATTGGCCAACGGCTACTTCTGTTGAAGCGATTATTGCTTCGGTAGCAGTCTCCGTAACTGTCGGGCTTGCTTTTGGATATTATCCAGCATGGAAAGCCTCCCGGCTTGACCCAATTGAGGCGCTTCGTTATGAATAAAAATGTTTTATGAATTTGAGCAAATTTAAAATTTTGATTACAGGGCAGCCTTGTTATTTAACAAGCAGAATATGTTTTTTTTCATTCAGAAACTTGTCCACATTGCAAAGATCAAATTAAGTTTATCAATACTAAGCTAATGAAAGAATATGGTGATTTTATTGATTTAAAAATGTATGAAGTAAGTAAAAGTTCTGAAAATCAACAAATTTTTCAACAATATATAAAATTTTATAATGTACAAACTAGTGGAGTACCAGTAGCTTTTATAGATGGTGAAGTGGTAGTTGGTTTTGCTAATAATAAAACGACTGGTAATAAAATTATGGGTATTGTGGAGAATAAATTATTAGAACGCGGTTTATTAGAAAAAGAGGAAAAAATAAATAACAATTCTGAATATATAAATATTCCTTTTTTAGGAGAAATAGATTTAGAACAATTTTCTTTACCAGTTTTAACAATAATTATTGGTTTATTAGACGGCTTCAATCCTTGTGCAATGTGGGTTTTGCTTTTTTTAATTACTTTACTTTTGGGGATGGAAGATAAAAAAAGGATGTGGCTTTTGGGTAGTATTTTTATATTTTCTTCAGCCTTAGTATATTTTATTTTTATGGCTGCTTGGCTTCAATTTTTGATGTTTATGGGGATGGTTGTTGCTATAAGAATTATAATTGGTTTAGTGGCAGTGGTAGTTGGTGGAAAAAGTTTAAAAGATTTTTGGAAAAGTAGAAAAACTGAAGGCGTTGTTTGTGAAGTATCTAGTAAAAAAAATACTCAAAAAATTTTTGCTAAAATTAAAGATATTGTTTATAAAAAAAGTTTATGGTGGTCAATATTAGGTATTTTATTATTAGGTTTTTCAGTAAATTTAGTAGAATTAGCTTGTTCTGCTGGTTTTCCAGCAATATTTACACAAGTGTTAGCTTTGAATGAAATGCCAATTTGGAAGAAATATATGTATATGGTTGGTTATATATTCTTTTATATGTTAGATGATTTATTGGTATTTTTTATTGCGATGTCTACTCTTAAATCAAAAGTTTTTGGTACTAAATATGCTAAATATACTAATTTAGTTGGTGGTTTGTTAATATTGATTCTTGGATTGTTATTAATTTTTAAACCAGAATGGTTAATGTTTAGTTAATTAAGATTTAATAAACAAGTAAAAAGTGTAAAAATTTGTTACACTTTTTATATTTTAATAAATGTGTTAAAATAATTGCACTTAAAATAATTATATAATTTATGTCAAAAGAAGTTGTTTTAGATATTGAAACTATTGGAGATCTTAGAGATCAGGCTAATATGAAAATTACAGTGGTATCTATTTATGAATATGAACATGATCAATACCGCTCTTTTGAAGAGCATGAGTTAGGAGATTTATGGCCAATCTTAGAAAAAGCTGAAAGAATAATTGGTTTTAATAGTGAACATTTTGATTTACCAATTTTGAATAAATATTATGCAGGTGATTTA
>JAKPVM010000317.1 GCA_029572555.1 Verrucomicrobiota bacterium
ATGGAGCTTGATGCCGCCCTTGTGCTTTCGGAACTTTGCCCAATGAAATAATTCAAGGCAAAGGTCTATCGTTGTAGAATCAAAAGCGTAAACATTACCCTTGAAGCCGAAGATAGTTTCAGCGCACTTGGAGCGTGCTTCCGTAACCAGGTGGTAGGCAAATTCCTCGAAGATCTTGTAGTTTCTTTGCTCGTTTACCTTGGCCAGATTGCTTCTTGTAACGGACTTGCCCATGCCCAGATGGTACAATTTCTTCCAGTGAGCTTCTAGTGCAACGATTAGATCGCGTAAACTCTCGCTTTTGGCGAGTTGCCCGAACATCATCACAAGCAGTTGATTCCAACAGGAGAACGATTTTATGTACCTGTCACCTTGATACTTATTCACGATGCGACGGGATTTAAAACAATCAAGAAACTCGACTAATTGGGAGAAAACGTATTTGTCTTTATGCATAACGATTTGATTATGACCGCAAAGGTAAATTCAAATCGTTGCGCTTACAAATGTCTCGTAACAAATTAAATATCAACTATTTCAAAGAGCAATTGCGTTTTTTTAGTGGACACTTATGATTTGTCAAATAAAATGATTGACGATAATGAAACGCAAATTATTCCATTTTTTTGTATTAATAATCTGCCTATTCGCTTGCAAGCATAAAACACAAACATCAGACATTGAGACTACCCGAATCAAGAATATGATTGCGGAAATCCGCTTTATTGACTACGATGATGTGTTTAACGATATGGAAAACTCTACTAATGCTCTATCTGAAGAGGAATATAGCTATATGTTATTTTTAGATACAACATATATTCAATTAATAGAAAAGAAGTATCCTAAACTTGTTGACGAATTTAAATACGGGTACGATTTTTTAGACTATTCCGAAATAGAAAATAATTCTCGAAAGCGAATGATGAAGTTTATTGAAACTGATATTAAATCCCTAAAAGACTGTTTCAGAGATGAAGAGGTTTTAACAAAAATATTATCGAATAATTCTGGTCAACTGCCATTAGAGAGAATTAGATTGGGCGATGAAGTTTATACAAAAGGTGATAAAATAGCCCTCTTTTGGTTATACGGAATTGGCGATGAATTCAATAAAGCTTGGAAAGCTGAAAATGGTTTATATATTGAACACATCTCGACAGTAATGTCACATTAAAAACACAATATTTTCAAATCAGCCAACAAAATCCCAAATCGTAATTCGTAAATCGTAAATCTGAAATCTCTACATTTCATCCACATCAAAATAAACCACCACATACTTAAACTCCTGCTCATTGCGCAATAGGGATTCTGCTTGCTGTGGAGATAAATTTATTTCTAACTTCAGCAAAATTTCCCGAATATGATATCGCTGAATTTTACTTATTACAGGCTTATTCGGACCAAGAACACGCTCTTTTAATGAGCCTTTGAGCATATTGGTAAAGAGAGAGGAAGCCGCTTCCACTTTTTGTTCATTTCTGTCTTTAAAAACAATGCGAATTAACCGATAGAATGGGGGATAACGAAAATCGGGATAATTGAGCATGCCGTCGGCAGAAATAATCCCAACAACACTCACATTATTAAAATCTAATCCTTTCGACAATATTTGTGTGCCAGCATAATGGCGGTGTTTAGCGCATGATAACGCGAGGCGGGATCTTGCTGTCCCGCTCCTGGACTGTGTCGGTAACCTGGACAACCTCGCTAGCGGCCCGGGCTGTTGTCCTGTTCGCAGAGGTGGTGGTTCACCTCCTGGTTAAACGACGGTTTGGTGATGCCGTACCAATCCCGCAGGTCTATAAAGGTCATGCCCTCCATCTTGCGAATCCTGGATGCCTAGTCCACTCAGGGTAACCTCCTTGTTCAGAACCGAAAGGTGAAGTTTATCGCACGTGTAGCCTATTTGGGGCGGGAACGTATACTGATTGTTATAGTTTACACTATACGGGTTGTCTTTTCTTTATTACTTTAAAATTTGTACTGCGGTATCTTTAAAAGTTCTCCATCCCTCATGGCCGACTGGTGAGCGACGATGCCGCTAACCGTCATGTTGAGC
>JAKPVM010000331.1 GCA_029572555.1 Verrucomicrobiota bacterium
CGAAAAAAGCAATATCATAATCCCAGTTCAATTTTTGTTTAGATATAAAGGTCATTACTGGATTAATATCAAAGCCAATTCCCTTTAAACCCAACATTTTACCACTAATCAAAGTTGTTCCGCTACCTATAAATGGATCAAACAAATAATAATTTTTATCAATTTTATACCTTTCTGAATATTTGCTTACAAAATCACCCGGAAAATCCTCTAAATATTCGTACCAGCGATGATATGGGTTATTAACGATATTAAATAAAGTATTTCTGATTGTTAGAGAAAAATCTGATTTATTATATTTTTTATGAGTATGCCTATCTCTATAATGGCCATTTAACAATTTCAAGGCCTCTTCAGATAGCTGGTACTTTTCGCTTAACAATTCCTTTTTAATTAAAGAATTTATTGCGCTTTCAATAATCTTACTGCCGGAAGGATACCCGCATAATTCAGGAATAGAGGAAAGTTTATTCCCTTCATAAATAAACTCTAATATTTCGTATTGCAGATATGGGACTTTTTTTACCATAGCGTTATTTTATTAAATCCTCAATATTAACAGCTAATGCTTTAGCAATTTTCGCCATAACCAAAACGGACGGCTTTTTAATTACATTACTTTCAATTTTTGTCAAGGTAGTGTATTTAACACCGGACTTCTTAGCAAAATCTTCTTGCGACAAACCTTGCTTTGTTCGGTATTTCTTTACATTTTCCCCAATGTTAATTTCTGTTGCCATATTTTCAATAATTTGATAGTATGTAAATGATATGTTGCTCTTTCAATATAATGATACCAAATAAATTAAAAACAATAAAACAAAAAATGAAGAAAAGCCCACTTCTGGCAAAAATAAAGTTCGAGTCGACATTTCTTCAGGTTCTTTGGTAGTTTGCCCTTCCGCCCGCCGAGCCAGTCGCGCGCAAAATCGGTTCGGATTTTTTCAAATACACACTGCCAATTGGCGGAGAGAGGGGGATTCGAACCCCCGGTACCTTTTGGGCACTCACGCTCTCCAGGCGTGCGCATTAAACCGCTCTGCCATCTCTCCGCTTGTTACCACAGTATATTTCAGAGTAGCAATTTATTGTTGCCGATGTCTATTTACGATAATCATAGATTAAAATCAACAATTTAAATCAACGATAAAGAACCGGGTTTTTACGCCAATCTTTGTCCTTATCGTGTCCATATTCATAAACTCGAGGGCGTCTTTCACGAAGGCGAACAGATTCTATACCAAGGAAAAATCCTTCTGACCGTATATTTTTCCCAACGCATTCAAGCCGAAGGGTGTAATCGCCAACATTAGGCCAGAAATCCAGTAAATGAAATTCTTTATTTTGAACAGTATCACTATAAAAATCCATAACTGAGCCAATTTTAACGCCGTTCAGGAAAGCCTGATATTTTCCAAAATCATAAGAGGTTGTCCCATTTATTAACAAACGAAGTGGTTCTTTTTTGGTGGTCGAAAATGGAATTTCAATAAATGCTCCATTTGCAGATTGAGGTCGGTATAAGAGTTGCGGGACATCGTATAAATCTAAATCTTGAGTAATTGCATCGCCAATACCGTGTCGGTTTAGAAAATCTTTTGCATAAACAATCGGCTTATCAATATTAGGCAAACGCCTTTCTTCAGCAGCGGGAACTTGTTCTTTGAATTTTGGTTTACCAATTTGATACCAGAAGGCTACACTACTTATGTCATCTTCACGTTCATTCCAACTTGTAGATTTATAGTTCGGATTTTCATCAGGTGAAATCCAGCCATAATGCTCAAAAGTTACTTTAATACCCTTATTAAATACAATTGGATCGTTTATATGCCAGCGGTAAGCGCTTGTGTGTCCACCAACAATGCCCCATTGGTCAAAATATGGAACGCCAAAATAAGGCGTACTCGTTTTCTTTAATCCCCAGGCAGAAAGAAAATAGTCTTCAGTCCCTGTGCCCCAGATGGAAGGAATTTTTTCACCATCAATATAGATTTTTTCATCGCCTTCTCCAAACCATGCTGGACTGCGTGTTCTAACGGCAAGCACTGTTCCAACATAATGTCCCCTGCCCTCGGTTTCTAAAACCGTATAATCTTTGCCTTTTGTCTCCGGATATTCCTGCCGATACCTTGCATAAAAATAAGGGGTATTAGCAGGCAAGGATTTCAGTTTTATCCAATCTATGTTGTAGTACAAAAGACTGACCGGTTTTTTACTCTGATTTTTAATTTCAATACGAGCAGACTTTTTAAATGGCATCCGCCAGAAACAATTATATGAATCACCGTCTTCAACGATTACTGGAATACTAATTACCTCGCTTCGTTTTCCAAAACAATTTGCAAAAAAATCCCCAAGCGGCGTCTCAACCGCAGGTTCTTCGCTATCGTCCCAAAACATTCTTAAAAGCATTTCTTGATGATTTGCTGAACCTTCTTTTGTCCACGGCTGAGGTTCAGGTCCGAGGAATGTTATCCAGATATGCGTTATAACGCCGGGACCTTTCACGTTCAACAAGGTATGTGTTTGCCCTGGCGCTACGCGAAAATTATCAAAGTTACTACGTTCGTCGTTATCACCCCTTGGAGGCGCATTGGGGTCATATTTCCCGTCTACCCCTGCTCGCATAGTGGAAGTTGACCGCATACTTCTACCTTCCTGTAATTTAGAAAGATCGTCGGGCATCCCGCAAAAACAAAGACATCCAGAAAATAATAAAAAATAAAACAATGTGAGGTTTAATGTGTTCTTCATATTTTAAACAGTATACAAAGATTACTTTTTTGATTTCAAATATTTATCAAACCAATCGGCAAATAATTCCATATCTTTTGCCATATCTTTCCAACCGTGCCCTGCCCCTTCTTTAATAACCAATTTTGCGTCCACACCCGCCTCTTTAAACCGTTGCATAATCGCCTCGGACTGATCTAAAGGGACGAGTTTATCCTGATTTCCATGCATTATCAACGTTGGCGCATCAGTTGAATCTACAAAGTAAATTGGAGATATACTTTGGGTAAGTTCCTTAATTCTATTTTCATTTGTTACACTTAACCAGATATTTAATTCGCTATTTAATTCTTTGTAATCAAAGGCAGGACGGAAAGGCTTATCCACACCGAGTATATGCAATTTTTTTAAACCCTGCCAGTTCAAGAAATCTGTAGGAGGAAAAAAACAGGCAACTGCTTGAACCTTACAAGACATACGTTCGACCGGGTCTCTTGCGTTACGTTTCCCGTCATCAGCCGCAGTCCCTAAAAGCAATGAAAGATTACCGCCCGCCGAACCGCCTGTAACTCCTATCCTATCGGGATCAACCTCAAATGCCTTTGCATTATATCTTATGAACCTAACTGCCCTTTTAACATCCTGAAAAATTTCTGGCACTTGATATTTTGGTTGGCTGCCGTGGACAACCGCAAAAACTGTGTACCCGCGGTCTATTAATGCCTTATAAAAATCAGGTCCTATCGATTCGTGGCTTGAATAATAACCGCCGCTCACTATCCCAACTATTCCCAATCCATTAGGGCTTTTCTTTGGCTTTATTACATCTAGTGTTAGCGCCATCCCATATTTACGACCATAAATCACATCCTCAATCCGTGTATAATAATCGCTTTCAGTAATAGAATTAGAATTAATGTTAACCGCTGTTGGCAATTTTTGAGCAAAGACAAAATCAGCATAGAATAATTGTAAAACAATTCCAAAAAATAAAATCTGAAAAAATTTTATCTGGTTATGAATAGTTTTCATAAAATAACTATGCCAGATAATTTCACAAAATAAAAATTAATTTATTGCGTTCTCTAATAATAAAACTTAAAATATGAAAAACTTTTTCAAATATGAGAACAAATACAAAAAAATCTTGTGCATCAACAATATCAATTGTAATCACGTTGATAGCGTTCAATATTTTAAATGCCGCCGTACTTGAATACGAAGGTTTTGATTATAGCGGGACGGCAATTCAAGGTAAAAACGGAGGTCAAGGCTGGGCAAATGCATGGTCTGATTCTGATAATGATACTCCATTAAGTAATGATGGTGTAAGCCTTACATTTCCACAAGGTGTATATCATACTGCTGAAGGCGGGCGCATTGTGTTCACGGCTGCTGGTGAGGCGGAAAGAACTTTAGGCACATCTATAAACTTGGGAGTTGAGGGAAATGTTTATTATTTCAGCGCCCTTGCAAAAAGAAATGGCGATTTTAAATTTGAGTTCATTGATAATGGAATTAATGTCAGGTGGAGGATGGGTGGACGATCTGCAAATAATGCTGCTGTTCTCGGCATCAGCGCAGATTATATGGCAAATGGTCTATTTCCAGCAGGTGAAACGGTTTACATAGTTGGGAAAATAATAACCCGTTCTTCTGCTAATGACCAGGTGTATTTAAACGCTTACCGTTTAACTGACACTGTGCCAAGCACAGAACCAGCAACGTGGATGGCATCCACCAATGGCGGAAGTGGTGTAACATTAACACGCTTGCAGATTACAAACATAAGCAGTGCCACATTAGAAATTGATGAAATAAGAATAGGCACAAATTATCAAGAAGTAGTAATTGGCACACCTCAGGGACCGCCGATCATAATCCAACAACCGACATCAATTACAAACTACGAAGGATTGAATGCCATATTTTCTGTTGATGTAAACGGGGCAAAACCAATATATTATCAATGGCTAAAGGACAGTGTTGACATACCGCTTCAAACTAATAAGACGCTTGTTATAAATGCCATTCAGTCTACCGACGCAGGTTCATACACTGTGGTTATATCAAATTCTTTTGGAGCAACTACAAGCGAGGTTGCTACATTAACCGTAATCCCCATTACAGGGATTGAAACCGGACTGCAGGCAAAGTGGTCTCTTGACGAAACAAGTGGATTAACTGCTTATGATTCAGGTCCGAACCAGTTAAACGGCACTTTGAATAACTATCCAGCGGGAGATTCACAATGGGTTAGAGGTCAAATCAATGGCGGGTTAATGTTTTATGGCACTAATTATATTCAAGTTCCTGATAATCCAAAAATTGGCGCAAATCTAACAAAACAATTTTCAATAGCCACATGGATTAATTCAAGTTTGTTTTTATCAACAAATGGAAACACTTATCGCTGCTTTGAAAAAGGCGACAACATCTTTTTACTGCAAGGCGATGGTAATATAAACAATGTTGGCGTGGGTGGGATGAATTTTGCGGTAAAGAAAAACAACCAAATTTATGCTGCGTCAACTTTTGAACCGATTGAATCTAACCGATGGTATCATATATCTGGAACTTATGATGGTAGTACAATAAAAATTTATATTGATGGAGTGCTCAAAGCATTTAGAGATATACCCGCGCCGATAGATGACGATAAACTGCCTTTGATGATTGGATCTGATGATTCTGGAAAATATTTCAAAGGAATGATGGACGAGGTTGGCATCTGGGACAGACCGTTAAGTGAATCTGAAATAGCTATATTAGCAGGTAAGACAGGTCCGGCGAGGATTGTGGCACAACCTGAACCACAAACAATAACACAATATGCAGGAACAACAGTCAGAATTAGCGTACAAGCCTTCGGTGCAGAACCACTTCGTTATTTATGGTTTAAAGGTGAAAACGAATTAAGAAATGCCACATCAAGCACACTAATCCTTTACAACATTCAAACGGGAGATGCAGGAGAATATAAATGCAGAGTTTCAAATGCCGAAGGAGAAGAATTCAGCCAGACAGTTACTATAAACGTAACAGTTCCATCAGATATAAATGATGGGGCCGTCTCTATATGGCATTGCGATGAAGGCTGGAGCTACCTTCTTGAGGATTCAACCGCAAATGGCTTCAACGGTGAATTGAGGGATTATGCAAATGAAGATTGCGGATGGTTCTGGAAAGAAGGCAATGATTATGCTCTGGTATTTGATGGCAATACAAATAGAGTGGTAATCACAAATAGCGCATCTTTAGACGCTGGCAACGAACTTACTATCGCCTTCTGGATGTGCCCGTCAAATTACGGGACAATGACAGTCGGTCCAGTATTTAATACGTGGCGTGGACGGATTATGAGCAAGGGTTCATATCTTGATTTACAGATTATTGATGACCCGGGTTCTGTTCGTCAAACACTTATTGCTAATGGCGTATCTGCCCCACAAAAATCAGTTGAAACAAACAAATGGCAACATTTTGCAATCGTTTTCAGAGGCGGAACAATCACATTTTACAAGAACGGTTTTCAGATTGGTAATCCAGTTTCTGGGAACATTGGTGCTAATACAACCAATCTGCTCGTTCTCGGAAATAATTCTGAAACGCTTTCATCTGTAAGTCTATATGGTGGACTATTAGATGAAATTGGGATATGGGCAAGACCGCTCAGTGAGTCTGAAATAATGCAACTCGCTGGATTGGACACAAGCAGCGCCCCTGTAATTGTTACCCAGCCGCAATCTACAACAAAATATGAAGGCGCATTTGTCTCATTCCTTGTTGAAGCAACCGGTAAACGTCCTATAACTTATCAATGGTTACTTAACGGAAATCAAATTCCTGATTCAAACACCAATTTGCTCGTAATTACTAATATTAGTATCGCCGATGCTGGAACATACATCGTCAGAGTTCAAAATGAACTCGGTTCGGTAGATAGTCAACCTGCAACATTGACCATTCAGCAAATCACAAATGTTACTTCCGGACTTGTTGCCTATTGGACATTTGATGAAACGGAAGGAACAACATTTATTGATGCAAGCGGTAACGGGCATAATGCTGCTTTACAAAACGGCGCTGCCGTCCCCGACACACAGGGCGTTGTTGGAGGCGCATACAACTTTGATGGCATTGATGACTTTGCCATAGTTCCGCACTCGGACGATTTAAATATGACTGACCAGCTTTCAATTTCTTTTTGGGTTAATCCACGCACCATTTCTGTTGTTGGGCAATTAAGTAGAATTGTTAAAAAAGATGTCAATTATGACCTTTCTCTTGAGGAGACACGCCATTCTCTTCGGTTTTATGGACTAAATAAAACGATTTATGATGCCCCTGCTAATGTTGTCGTAATAAATGAATGGCAACATTTTGCCCTCGTGCTAAATCAGGGATTGATGCAATTCTATAAGAATGGGCGCCCAATTGGAAATCCAATTCCAACACAACTTGGTCCAGTAAGTGTAAGTGAGCTCTTAATTGGAAATTTCGGCACAGACCTCTCTATACCAAGGTTATTAAATGGTTATCTGGATGAACTTGGCATTTGGAATCGTCCATTAACGGCGACAGAACTTGACCATATCTATCAGAACGGAATGATGGGCAAGCCTTTGACAGCCGAATTCGTCCAGTTCGAAATTAAGTCTCTTACAGTTTCCAATGACCATACTGCAAAGTTAACTTTCACCACTCCATATAATGGCAGAGATTATGCAGTGCACGGCAGGAAAAGTTTCGCTACCTCATGGAGTGTTGTTAGCAATGTTAATTTTACCTACCTCAATCAAAGCACAGTAGAGGCTACATTTGATACAGGAACTAATGACACTGCATTTTATCGCGTAGTTGGACTACCTCCTGGTGCAATATATATAGAAGATTTTGAATCAGGCGCACCAGGATGGACACACGGTGGCGCCGGCGATAATTGGGAAGTTGGCGTGCCGCTAAATGGGCCACAATCAGCTCATAGCGGGACAAATGTGTATGCAACTGGGTTGAATAGCAACATCCAACCATTCTCTGATTGCTATCTTAGATCCCCTGTTATTGATTTAACATCCGTAACAAGCGCAACATTGTCCTTCTACGAATGGAGAAATATTGATGCTAACATTGCATATCATCACGTCTCAGTAAGCATCCTAGATCCCACTACAATGTCAGTGTTAGGAGAAGTCTACACATCAGCCGGTGCTACATCGGGATATGAACAACAGACAATCATTCTTCCGGATACGGCTGTTGGACGGCAAATTATTCTTGAATTCCGTCTTGTGTGTGACGACTTTAATTTGCTGGAAGGATGGTATCTGGACGATATTGTAATCACACATTAATTATAATTGCCGTTTTGCAATTAAGACTCCAATTATGTATAATAAATATGATGGGCTTTACCCATTATATAAGTATGGTATTTATGAAAAAATTATCAAAATTGTTGCGATTTTGGATATTAGCTATCCTAATTCAATTACCGCTCTTTGCCACCGATGAAATACTTATTGAAGTTGAAAGTTTTACTAATCATGGAGGTTGGTTGGTAGACCAAGAATTTATTGAAATTATGGGTTCGCCTTACCTAATTGCGCACGGGCTTGGTAAACCTGTTCAAGATGCAATCACAACGGCAAATTTCCCAAATATTGGAACTTATCGTTTATGGGTAAGAACAAAAAATTGGACTTATCCAGAAACAAATGCAGCAGGTCCGTTCAAGGTTTCAATAAACGACGCAGATTTGCCGTTGACGTTCGGGGCAACCGGTGAAGATTGGTTCTGGCAAGATGGCGGTTTAATCCAAATTACAAACCAAATAGTGCAACTTAAACTTCGGGACCGCTACGGGTTTGATGCGCGGTGTGATGCGCTGTTTTTTACTGCTGACACAAATTTTGTCCCTCCAAATGCTGACCCGGAAATGGCAGCGTGGCGCAGGCAAGTCCTTGGCACTCCGGATGTCCCTACTATCCAAGAACATTATGACTTTGTGGTTGTTGGAGGTGGACTCGCTGGTTGCGCCGCATCAATTGCCGCTGCAAAACAAGGCTTACGTGTAGTCTTTATCCAGGACCGTCCATGGCTCGGTGGTAATGCAAGCAGAGACATCCGAGTCCATACAATGGGAGCGTCACGCCACCCCATTGTT
>JAKPVM010000336.1 GCA_029572555.1 Verrucomicrobiota bacterium
AAAATAGGGAAAAATATTGCCATTGGCGGTAACATCACACTTGTTACCCACGCTGTTGCAAGATAAGCCCCATCAACAAATATACCTGTGATGACCGCAGGCAAACCTGCTGATACGAACAAGTTCTTCAGTTCATTATACCCCCAGTCAACAAGCAATTTTGATAATAATTCTGACGGATAATTTGCACCAACAACTGTTATCCATAAAACAAGGCAAAACAGCAGAGCCATCAATGGAAAAGCTGTATAAGGGCTTGTCAATAATCTATCCATCCTTTGTTGCCAGACAAGTCTTTGGCTCTCCCCTTCCCTGACGAGGCACTTTGAACATATCTTCTCTGATTCGCTGTAAATAGCCTCCGTCAATTGGTCATTAAAATTATAAGGCAATCTCCAACGCAAAGACTCAACCAGAGCCAGAAACTTTTTAACCTCTTCTTCAGACATTTTCGCTGGTTTTGTTGATGCATTGTTTTCATCTTTGTTACTTTCTGACTCATCATAAATCAACCCAATTCTCCCAGTTAAAATGGAGTCAGCCATCTGTCGGTCGCCTTCAAGTAATCGCAATGCAATCCATTCAATGTGCGGAAGGTCGGGATAATAATGGAATAGGTTTTTAGAAACCGTTTCAAGCGCCTCATTTAAACCCGGTATTTTTAATTTCAAAGTGTAAGTCTTTTCTCTTGTCCGATTCTTTGCGACGAATTCAATTTCTTTAAGCAATTCCGGTATTCCTTTGCCTTCTCTTGCAACGCAGGGAACAACAGGAACACCGAGTTCTCTTGCCAATTGCCGTGTGTCAATTTGGATTCCGTGAGCCTCAGCCTCGTCCATTAGATTCAGACAAACCACCACAGCCGTCGTGATTTGAAGTATCTGAAGCACAAGATTTAAATTCCGTTCAAGAGATGTAGCATCAACCACAACCACAGTGACGTCAGGTTTGCCGAAGAGCAAAAAATCGCGAGCCACATCTTCATCCGGAGAAACAGAAAGTAGAGAATATGTCCCCGGTAAATCAATCATCTTATAACGATGATCTTTGTAAGCAAAAGCCCCTTCAGCGCGAGTGATTGTCTTTCCGGGCCAATTGCCAGTATGCTGACGCAGTCCAGTAAGTCTGTTAAAGACCGTGCTTTTGCCTGTGTTTGGATTTCCTGCAAGCGCGATAATATAATCGCAATCCTCCATATGAACACCGAGTCGTTGCAGTCTTGATGAACGCGCAGGACACTTCTCACACACATCAGAATCAGGTTGTGCCTTGTTCTTATTATTTTGTGGACGACTTAACATCTATAAGAATTTTATCAGCCTGTTCGCGCCTTAACGCTATGAGCGTTCCTCTAACTTTATATGTGATAGGACTCCCGAAAGGACTTGCAAATTCATAACTAATTTTGCTCCCATTAACAACGCCAAGGTCTAACAACCGAAGTCGTTCTAATCCAATGCAAGATGGCATTAATCCCCTCACAATTCCTGATTCGCCTTGTTTTAAATCTGACAGTCTTTTGAAATCCGGTTCGTTCTGCATTTCTGGTGGAAGCGGCGCAACAAGAATTTGAAGCGCATCTTCAACACCAAGCCGTATTGGTCTTCCTTCTGCAACTACATCAAGAAATGAATTTGAAGATTCAAGTATCTTAATTCTTATTCCCGGCGTTATTCCTGCGGCAATTAATCGGGCATAAACAACCTCTGGTTCATCTTCAATGTGAATAATTATTGCGTTTTTTTCTTTTTCCCATTCAGTCAATGGTGTTCCTGCAATAGATGGGAGCTTGCCATCTCGGGTTGGTATTGGGTCGCCGTGCGGGTCAAATCGCGGGTTGCCGAGTTTATCAGCAAGTTTATTAATTTCATCTGAACTTAGCCAATGTTCCATTTCATGGGCACGCAAGTGCCACTCATCGGCGGCGACACCAGTTTGTTGCGCAAGGTATGTCTCGCAGATTCGGTGAGCGCGGGTAAACATTAACCCCAATTCCTTACCTTTTTCAGTCAATTGGTGTGAATCATGTTCTCTCCTTACAAAGCCTTGTTCTATCAAGTAGCTTATTATATTAACGACTTCATTTTGGGCCACTCCAATCCTGCCAGCAATAGAAGCAAGGTCGGATGATTTTCCATCATATTCAATCTGAAATAATGCCTTGAGAATATCTTCGGCGAGGATCCGTTTTTCCTTAGTTAACCCAAGTTTACGTGGCTCATCCATTTGCAACTAACGATGGAAAATATTATTATTTTTTCTGGTATTCTTCTAAATCCTTTTGAAACTCATCCTTCTTCTCTTTATCCTTACACATTTCTATTGCTATTTTTTGATATTTTATTGCTTCTTCTTTTTGACCGTTTTCAAACAACGCCTTTGCATAAACTTGAACAATATCTTCATCTTTAGAAGAATTATCATAAGCGGCTTTTGCGAGATTCAACGCAAGAGGCATGTCTTTCTTGTTGATTTTGTCATTTGTCATAATTGCCCAGGCAATTTGACTCAACAATACGGAATTGGTACATTTTGTATTTGAAATACTTTTTGATAACTCTGCAATTTTGGTTTCATCTTCACCTTTAACAACTGACTGAAAATAATCCATTGCGGTCTTTTGCAACTTCAAATTACTTATCAAATCCGCAAAATTTATTTCGGGCGGAGCGAACTGTTCAGCTTTTTTGGCAATTGCATCAGTCTCAGCCTCCGTCTTTCCACTCATAAGCCCATTCCGATATTCGTTTATCAACATACTAAAACGGACAAGTTTATACATTTCGTCGGTTTTAAACTTTTTATCTTTTACCAGACCGCCAACTTCATTATCAAGTTGTTCAAGTTCTTTGCCGATTTGTTGAATTTTGTTTGTGTCATCTTTGTCAACAGCCTCTATAAATTCCCTGAACTTTTTATCAGCAATACTTTTCTTTATCTCCTTTTCAATTGAAAAATTTCCATTGACCACTGATTCAAGGGCGTCGTCAAATCCCTCCATTGGATTTCCCTGCCATGCAATCCTGCCGCTTTTATCAATGATGAATGCGTGAGGAATGGTTTCAATATTTAATGCCTCCAAATAATTTTTTGTGGTTTTGCCTTTATCGTCAACAGCGACAACATAATCCATTTTATCCCCCATAGTGGAAACAAAATCTTTGACAAGTTTGGCTTCTTCATCAGTTATACCGACAATAACAACATCTTTGCTGGCATATTTTTTTTGAATTTCAGTTAGGTGTGGAATTGTAACTTTGCAAGGTGGACACCATGTTGCCCAAAACTCTACGACAAAAATCTTTTTGCCTTTCCCCGCTGCAATATCAACAGGTTTACCTTTTATCCATTGAGCGATATTAAGTTGCGGGGCTTGCATACCAATACCAACTGTTGTGTTCGTAGAAGGCTTTTGCTGAGCAGGTTGTTCTGTGGATTTTTTGCAACCGATTGGTAATAAAAAGACCACCGATAATACAAACAATAAAATAAATTTAATCTTACTCATTTATTAAAAATACTATTTATTAGCATTAAATCAAACTAAATCATTGATTGTTCTCGGGTAGCGGCGTTACCCGATTGTTATTCTTTTCCTTATCCTCCTCTGCCGACTTCGGGATCACTAAATTCTTCAATGTTTTGAACGGATGAAATGGAAATAAAAGGATCCTGGGAATATATACTGGTTCCATCTCCGGTTTATCTATGGTACCGGAAACCTTGTATATAAACAACTTCGTAAGCGGTTTTAACAAAATTTTTAAAGCCGGTCCCAATAGCCACACTTCGCTTAATAACTCCGCTTCAACCCTTGCATTAACGGATTTATCAAAGCCTATACTTCCTTCGTATTGCATCCTCAATACCCTTGCGCGAATTTCAAGGTCGCTTGATACAACCAATCCATTTGTAACAATGAACGAGGCAGACGCAAAATTAGCCCGCGAATTCCCAAGTCCCGGTGTTACCATATTCAGAATAGGAGAGAAAATCCCAAAAATCGGTATGTCCCATATTAGACCGTCAACTAACTCAATTTTGCCTTTTCCACTCCATTTCTGGTAATCATCAATGCTCGGTGAACTTATACTTAAATTGCCGGATAACTTTCCTTCAACATTTTTCGGTTTTAACAGGATATCTTTCAATAATGACTTTGAGTTAACATTTGTTAAAACGACATCATAATACAAACTATTAGAACTTTTTTTGCTGAAATCAGTGAACAAAGTTATGCTCATATTGCCATAGTAGAATTCAGACTGACAATTGGTTATCAACATCGTTTCATCTTTCCAGTAAACAGTGCAGGTGACCTTTTTAGGATTTAACTTCCACCATTTAATATCCGGCGCGTAAATATTGAACCGAATATCTCCAATAGCACCGTGCATTGGAACAGAACCTCCCGCAGAGACAGACGGTGCAATACTGAATTTAACTTTAGAAATAGCTTTATGAACTTTCTCGCCAATTGCTTCTGAAAGATCGTCCGGATTCAAATTTCCCCAGACACTTTTCAAATAAACCCTTTCTTGATTAAAATCGGCTATTATCTTTTGTCCCCTTGCCTGTTCGTTCGTCCTTATAAGTTCAAAGTCTGAAAAAGAAAGCACTTTATTTGCGTAATCAAAACCGCTCCTCAATTCAATAATATGTTTGCCTCTGAACGAAAAATTTGTAGCAGAAAATGACCCATTAATTATCCCGTTCTCAATATTTGTGCTGTTGCCACTGAACGAACCGCTAAACTCAATAGGAACAGTCGTCTCTATTAACTTCAAATATGATGTTATGGATGGAATAAATTTCTCAATTATATGTGGTTCAATAAGGCAATAAAAATCAGTCTTGATATCTCTTGTTTTTAAATTATGTACTGCCTTGCAATTAAAGATATTTGAAACAGAAATTAATTTCAAATCTTTTACATTCAGAACCGAATTTGAAAAATCGAATTTCGCTTTCAGACTGCTGACATCAATGGTTTTATATGACACGTTCGTCAACTGTGCATCTCCCGAAATATATAGATTGCTAAAAATGTTTAAGGTAGATAAAGAATTTGTCATCAACGGTAATTTACCTTGAACGGTTAAATTTATTAAAGGAACAGTATCAGGTTTAATTTCTTCTAAAATATTTGAGACTGTGGGACTTGAATATTTTGATATTTCTTTTAAATCAATCAATGAGTTTATATTCAGGGCTATATCTTTACTATCCAGATTAACACCTCCATTTATATCAATCTTCCCGGAATCTGTCTTTAGATGTAATTTTTTAACAAATAACATATTTCCATTGAGTTCGGTTTCAATATAGCCTCCTCTTACATTAAATATATTAGTTTTAACTTTTTCTACTGTGGCATTCAATTTAACATCATAATTTGTTAAAAGACCTTGAATATTCAGATATAGAAGACTGACAGATACTTTTTTTTCTGAAACCTCCGCAGCTAAATCCTTAATTATATTATCATCTATTTTTAAACTATCACACGCTAGCTTGCCGTTTATTATACGAGGATATGGATTATTTTCATTATTCTTAATTTGTCCCTGATAACTTACATTTAAAGCGATTATATCTTTATGTCTTACGTCAGGAGAAGATAGAACAACCTTGCCTTTATAATGGCCAGATATAAGAACATCACCATTAAACTCGCAGCTAATATTTTTCAGAACAGTATCCAAATATTTTATATTAGCGCATTTAACATTTAACACCGTTTGCGCTGGTTCATTGAAAAACAATTTTATAGCGGCTTTGGCTTTTATATTTAATTGGTTTGCAAGCAAATCGGCGTTAGTGAATGTCTTACATAACAATGTAATATCAATTTTCTTTGTTTCATTAGTAGTTAGATAAAAAGGTTCTCCTGAATAAGTGGCGTTTCCCGACAGCCCTTGAATAACCCCGAATTTTCCAGTCCCCTTTTTAGTATTAAATACCGCTTTTAATTCTCTTACTCCATTGGTTATGACATCTGCAAATAATTTTAATTCTATATTATCAAAAGAATTTGTTCCTGCCTCATAGTTAGCGGCAGTAATTTCAATCTTTCCCTTCATATTTTTATTGAAGTAGGAAAAATCAGTCAATTTAGCATCAAAGCGCCTGAGCGTTAAATTTTGGTTAGATACCATATCTGATTGAAATGTAAATTCAATCCTAACACCCTGTCGATAAGTAGATGGATACATTTTAAATTCCAAATTAGAATTTGTTGCAAACGACCATCCATCTAAATAACGTAGATAACCTAATAAATTAGTTGAAAGACTTTCAATTCTGTTTTCGCCGTGAATCGTAGGATACGTTTGTTTTTTTTGATGTCTATCAATATCAAAGGAAGATGTAATTTTTATATTTTTATATTTTGCCGTTAGATGTGGAATAATTAGCAAATCTTCATTTATTCTTATAATGCCGTTTAAATCCTCAAAATTATCAAATTTACTTTCCTCATTTGGAACTATACTCAACTTGCCATTTGTAAAAACTATCTTTGCTATCTTAAACCGAAATTTAGTTAAATCTTTAAACTCCGGGCTAATTTCTAATGACTCAAATTTCAGAAAAGATTTAGTCTGAACAGACCTTCCAAGAACAAAAACATTATCGACAACAATTCCCTTGAACCATTCAAAGCGAATAGAAGAAAAACTGACTTGAATTTCAGGTGACTCCAATTGTTCAATTATTGCGTTTTTTATCGCTTGTGGAACGCCTATTGTATTTATGTATATAAAAGCGGAAACAAGCCCCAATACAATTAGCAGTATTATAACCCTGAAAAGAAAGAATAATTTCCGAAGTATTTTCTTTATGTTTTTATATTTTGTTGGGCTTTCAGTATCCATTAAGTTAATTGTTAAAAAACAATAATAATATTAAGTTCCCGGAATAATTTTTTGCGGTGGAGGCAGGTTTTGAATTATATCATCGGCTATTATCCAGGGAATATCAAAAATCCATGCCTGATTATCAAAATAAACCGTTCCATATAGCGACATAGATTTTGATTGCCCACCGAGTTCAAGTATGAAGACTTGAACTTGACCATCAACTCTGGCATTTAGAGCAATTTTATAACCATCGTTAGTAAAACCGTAATTACTTCGGTTTTCAATTCCTCTTGCAACCCATGAATTTGCCTGCAATGCACAAAGTCGCGAAACAGCGCGTTCAACACCGACTTTGCTTATTATCCCCTGAGACCCGGAACCAAGAATCCAATCGCGGTCTCCGCGTCTTAAAATTTGATACATAGAATCCCCCTTTGAAACTGTAATGCTAACCACATTTGATATATTAATGTTCCATATCTGTCGGCTTCTTAACTGCCAGCCAGCTTCAGGCAACCTGTAATAATCTAATTCGCTAATTTCATATACAGAACTTTCGTCAGGACGACGCGCAAAAAACTTACCAGCCACATTAGTCCCAAAATCAAGCGCAGCCACAACAACATTAGTCATAACTCCCTGATTTGTTATGGATTCCTTAATCACTACTTGTCTCAATGGTTGAGTTAGACCATACGGCGTATAGTCTGTAACTACGTCTTTTTCAAATTCCTTTGCCTGGACTGAGAGCAAGTCTGTAACAAACAGCGAAAGAAGTCCATTGTCGGCAATCATATCCTGAGGTTCTGTAATTCGCCAGATCTGGTTGCTTTGATATTGAACCGTAAAAGGACTAACACCGCGAACCGCTATCTCTGTGATTGTCTTTGGATTAAAACTCAACAACCTTCGTTCCCGTAATTCAGTGAACGGAATATGCAATTTGTCAAAGATTTCCCTATTAACTAAAACAACATTTTTATAGTTAAGAATTCTCGCATAAACTTGAGTAGGATCATTTGTGGGGGATTTTCCGAACTGAACAGTGATTAAATCGTTTGTCCTGATACCAATAACAAGTTCAAGTTCAGGTGTTGCGATGCCATATTTTGCGAGGTCTTCGTTCGGGTCATCTGTAATAAAATCGGTAATCCTGCACGATAGTACGGTCATTAACAATTTATCAATTTTAGTATTATCTGCCCTTGCTTGAAGTGGCTTAATTATCCGCCATATCCGGTTTGTTGGATTATGTTGAATTGCAAAGCCAATGCCACGTGTAGCGCTATTGACCTCCAAACGGTCAAATCGAGATTCTTTTTGACTGAATATCAGAGCCCGGCTCCGCCAATCATTGATAGAGTCGGGGATTATTTGTCTTAATTCCAAAGGTGCAACATAAACAGCATCACCACCGGCAATTCTCACATAGACCCCGGTTGCAATGGGAGTAACATTTCCAATTTGCAACTCATATTGAGCATCTTTTTGTTTAATTAAAACCGTCGCTGCGGGTTCATCCAGTCCAAACTCCTTCAATGAGCGGCTTTCTATTCGTTCCAAACGTGTGATACTACCAATCTGTTTTAAAAGATTTTCAACTAATACTGGATGAGCCGGATATTTTATTGGACCTGTCAACCACCAGCTATTGTCTAATTTTTGGATTTTTAAAAAAACCTTGCCCTTCGTTATTCTTAATTCATTTAACAGTTCCGGTTTAAAATCCGGAATTAACCTTTCTGAAGTTCCAATGGTTTGAACTTTATGCGGTTGTTCAAAAAAATAGATGTAAGCGAATAACCCCACCGCAATTAACACCCACATTAATGTTGTCTTTTTATTCATTTTTATGACTTACAAAAATTACTTTCTCCTACGCATCCATACAATAAATCCGATAAAAATAACTGAAAAAGGCAAAGCCACTAACAGTGTCAGCCGCAAATTATTTATCTGTTGTTGGTTTAAGAGTATCTTATACTCTTTTACAGCGCGCGGACCAACTCCTCCGAGTAATTCAGACCTATCAAGCAACCAATTTAGCGAAAGCATAGCAAAATCCCTGTTTGCCGCAGTATTAATCATCTGATTTGCGAGAAAAAACGAATCTCCTACAACCACAATTCTTGTTAATCCGCGCCCAGCAGTTAAACCACGTACACCGCCTTTTTCAACCGCAACAGCAACCGAACAATAACCCTGCAATGTCCTGCCGGGAACTACCCGGACGGAACCGTCTTTTATATCGTTTATAATCAATCCATTTTCACTTGTAAGGACTAATTCACTGACCTTAGGTGCGTCGGGCTGTTTTGATAATGATTTGATTGCACTAACCGAACGTGGCATCAAAAAATACACTGCGCTGTTAATAATCGGTTCTGTTATGGGATGAACGCCAAAATTGTTCAATGCCAGGGCAAGTCCTTTTGAACCCGGAACCTGTCTTGTGGGGTCTAAAACGATATTGTCTCCGACAACCACACCCCATCCAATTAACATCTTTTCAAGCCCGATTACTTTGTTCACAGAATTATTATTTAATAAAACAAGCATTCTACCGCCCTGATTCAGGTAATGTTCTATTTTGTTGATTTCGTCGCTCGTGTAAGGGTCAAGCGGTGCTGCTACTATTAAAAGGCTGCAATCTACCGGTATCTCTGCACTTCCTAAAAGTGAAATAGGTTCTGGTTTTAACCGCATATCGGAAAGCAAATCCGCAAATTTTGAATAGCCAACAATCTCGTCTCTGCTGAATAGATTATGTTCTCGGTGGTCTTGTATGAAATAGACCTTTAACTGGTGCGGCTGTACAACCCAGATAATAGCCGATGTAAAAACAGATTCTCCTTTAAAGGCGATAATTTTTTTCCTGAACACAGCGGATGAACTTTCAGTCGGCTCAACTTCATAATCCATAAGGTCATTAGCATAAACTATTTTAGTTTGACCTCCACAATCAAAGATTACCACCTCCTTACTGCTTGATTGCCCCAATTTATAAATATTTTTTATCCTTTCAGCCTCGGCTGGATTTGTGGTCGGGTTAACCAAATCCAACTTTATTGACGGATTAATTGAAGCATATTCACGTAAAAGAGAAACCGTCATTCCATACACCGGGTTATCTTTATCAAAATAAACAATTACTTTAATGTCGTTTGTAATAGAGTTTAAAACCTGTCTTGTCATCGGAGAAAGTTTCCATTGTTTGGAACTGGTAACATCAATCCTCATAAAATGGCGCGCAGAGATATAATTGACCATTATTACAATAAGAAAAATAGCGAGCAAGCCAATTACCAGATGAACGCCAAGTCCGAGCCTTTTTAGAAAAGAAAAACTATATCCTTCGTTATTGCCTGTTTTCATTTTACCTCCATTGGTGGTTCTGAACAGTTCGCAATGTCAGATTTAAAAAAAGTGCGGCTGTTGAAATGTAAAAAACAACAGGCCTGGTATCAATTACCCCGCGAGCAAAGTCCTTTATATGTTCAATCAAATTCATATATGCAAAAACTTCTGAAATAATACCATTTTGAAATGGTGCAGAATACGATAAGTATCCAAGTGTGAAAAGGAAAATGGCAAATGCCAAACCGATGATTGCCGCCGAAATTTGATTTTTTGAAAGAACCGACGCAAAACAACCCGCAGCAATGAACAAAATCCCAATTAATATTATACCCAAATATGCGCTTAATATCTTGCCATAATCTGTCTCAATATCGGCTGGCATATAATATTGAACAATTAACATACACAATAAAAGCGGCAACCACATTATTGCGTAAAATGCCAGAGCGCCCAAAAATTTAGCTGCAACAATCTGAACATCTGTAATCGGGGTAGTGATTAATGTTTCAATTGTACCGCTTGATTTCTCACGAGCAAATATCCGCATCGTAATTAAAGGAACAACAAGAACAAGGATAAGCCAAAAATTATAACTCTCAAAAAACAGTTCAACTATTGAGTTGGTTATTGGTTCAACATTCAAAGCCTCAATTAAACCAACAAATCCAAGTCCAATTAAAAACAAAACTACAGAAATAACAACATACCCCGTCCAGCTAACAAAATATGAACCGAGTTCTCGTCTCAATAATATTAAACAGGTTCGCATCTTTATTCTTCTTCTTTTTCATTTCTTGTTATTTTGAAGAAAATATCCTCAAGTGTATAACGTTTTCTGGTCAATTCTCTTAATTTCCAGCCAGATGCAACTGATTTTTCGTAAATTGCCTGACGCAAATCAGCGCTGTCTTTGGAAGTTATTAAGCAACGAATATAACCACCATCTATTGGAACAACATCAAAATCTTCAACCAAATTGTTAGACTCAAAAAACTCTCTCAAATGAGAAATCGGAGCCATAATTTCAGCGATTATCTGACGTTCACCGGAAATCTTTTTTTGTAAATTATCCGGAGTGTCAGCTGCAAGAATTTTACCTTCGGCGAGTATCAAAATTCGGTTACAGGTCATCTCAACCTCTGTCAAATTGTGTGTAGAAAGTAATATAGTATGTTTACCGGCGAGGGTTTTGATTAAATGCCGCACAGAACGAATCTGGTTCGGGTCAAGACCGATTGTTGGTTCATCAAGAATTATAAGTTCCGGATTATGCACAAGCGCATCTGCAAGCCCGACCCGTTGTTGATAGCCTTTTGATAGATGACCAATAATCCGATTACTCACCTCTGATAAGCCGCATTGTTCAACCATTACATCCACCCGTTTTCTTGATTCCCGCCAACCTAACCCTTTTAGCCGAGCCCTGAATTTGAGATACTCCCGCACTCGCATATCTTTGTGAAGTGGGTTATTCTCGGGCATATATCCGATGCGTCTTTTTACTTCATAAGGCTGTGAAAAAACATCAAAACCAGCAACCTTAGCGGTGCCGGAGTTTGCCATTAAGTAACAAGACAATATCCGCATAGTGGTTGTTTTGCCTGCCCCGTTAGGTCCAAGCAGACCAACCACTTCTCCTTGCGCAACGGTAAAAGATATATTGTCTATTGCTACTCTTCCAGAAAACCGTTTCGTCAAATTTGCTGTTTCAATTATCGGTTTTTCATCCATCTTTATCAGCTTTTATACACTAATCTTGATTTTTATTATACTCAATTCAACGAATTAACACGACCTTTTTAATTTACATTAAGTTTCACATCAAAAGTTCTAACCTCAATTAAATAACCTTGTTTTCGCTGCGCAAGAATGCGCAAAACCACAGTGTCGCCTTTCTTTTTTGAATAAATATATTTTGCGGTTTTAAGAATATCTGTGGCTGGTTGCTGGTCAATTGATTTTATAATCAAACCGCGTGTCAACCCGGCTTTGGCTGCTGGACTATTTTCCACAACACTTTTGATTAACAATCCATTTTGCGGTGGCAATCCGACATCTTCCGAGACATTTTCACCAATCACTTCCACTAAAATTCCAAGCCTTTCCTGTATTAATTTTTCATTAAAAAATGACTTTTCCGGTATCAGTTGAACATTCACATTTTTCCTATCTCCACCTCTTTTAACGCTCAACTGAATCTGAGAACTGTTTTCCTTATCAGCAATCTCTTTTATTAAAGAAATATATGTGCTCACGGGCTTTCCATTTATAGCAGTAACAATATCACCGGGCTTCAAGCCAGACTTGTCGGCTGGGCTTCCCGGTTCAATAGCCAAAATTTCTCTCTGACCTGTTCCAGATTTGATTTTTGCGCCAAACCATACCGACTTTAAATTTTCCGGCGTAAAAATTTCTGAAATAGCATCTGAAACCATTTTTATCGGTATCGCAAACCCAATCCCCTGAGCCTCCCGATAAACCGCCACATTAATACCCATAATCTCGCCTTTCAGATTTATAAGCGGACCGCCACTATTGCCGGGGTTTATTGCTGCATCGGTTTGCAACCAATCTGCAACATCAAGAGGTTCGTTCTCACGCTGTGGACGCCTATTTTTTGAACTTAAAATTCCCTTGCTAACCGAACCGCCAAGTCCGAACGGATTTCCTAACGCAACCACTGTTTCCCCCAACAATAAATCGCCATCAGGTGCAAATCTTGCCGCAGTAAATTTTTCATCGCTATTGCATCGGATTTTCAATAATGCAATGTCGCTACCTGTAGAACCTACTACCCTATCACAATCATATTCCCTGCCATCATAAAGCTTCACAGAAATTCTTGTAGCGCTTCGCACAACATGTTCATTTGTAATAAGATAACCATCTTCATCAATAATGACGCCTGAACCAAGACTGTATAAAGTATTCGGTGTTCGTCGTCTATAAAACGGGTCATAAAACTCTCGGATTAAATCTTCAAGAGGATGTCGGCTATAAACAATTGTTTCCGTTGCGATATTAACCACAGTTGGCATTACCTTTTCAATCGCAACCACCGTGGCGTCGCGTCGGATGTCAGGCTCTTCGGCAGCATTAACCGTTAACAAAATAAATGGCAGAAATAATATGTAAAAATACATAATACTTATTTATAAAATATTACACTTAATTTATAAAGTAGTTTCAAACATTAGAAGATTATTTTTTTTAATCATCAACAACCTTTTAGGGAAAATTATTTATAGAACATCGGATTATTAACACCCTTCTCAGTCTTGATACGTGATTATGCATAACAGAAAAAATAAAATAGATATCTGATCCTATTGCATAAATAAATTCAACCATAAATAAACAAAGGATTTACAGGATATTTTTATTTAACAGGGATATACAGGATATACAGGATAAACAAATTGTATCTTGTTCATCTTGTAAAAAATCCTGTCTATTCTGTCTATCCCTGTTAATTTAATTTTTTTTAATCCTTTGATATATCTTATGTGATTGTTTTTTTAGGGTTGTAAAATGAAATGAACACAATTCAAAACCTGCGAAAGCAGGTGATAGGATTATAGCAAACGGAATACAAACCTCATAAACCGCTGAAAGCGGTGACAGAGCCATTATTGGATTTCTCAATTATCGCTCTGTCACCCCTAACGGGGTTTTCCTCTGTGTTAATGTCTATGCTATAATCCTGCCACCATCTATCGATGGTTAAAAAATGCCAGCAAGAATGCTGGCATCACAAAAGAACCTCGTAAGAGGTGACATTATGATAGCAAACGGAATACAAAAACATATTAAAAAGCGGTTTTCTCGCCTGGTAATAGTTCACAAATTATGGCTAATTTTTCAATTGCTTGTATTAATGATTAAAATAAATTACCC
>JAKPVM010000130.1 GCA_029572555.1 Verrucomicrobiota bacterium
CACCCCACATAGCCTCATAATATTCAAAAACCTGGCTAGGGAAATGATAGGGATTATCTGTAAAGCGCCAACGGTCAAAGTTAAAAATTACCGCGTCGGCATTAAAATCGGTTCCATCGTGGAATTTAACGCCTTCGCGTAATTTGCACGTCCAGACACTGGCATTTTCATTCGGGGTACATTCCGCCAAAGCTGGGACGGGATTGGTGGTCCCTTGCTCAAATTTATACAAGGAATCCAAAATCTGCCCTGTGACGCGGAAAGATTCTCCATCCGTTACGAGGATTGGATCCAGTTGGACCGAATCGCCACCGCGCCCAAAAATAAAAGTGTCTTTTTGGCTAACAGGGGCTTCGGTCTCTGCCGGAGCTTCAGTTTTAGTTTCTTCTGCGGGGGGGACTTCCGTAGCGGTTGCCGATCCACCGCATGCTGACAATAACATGCTTAGCACGATCAATAGGCTAAATGCGAATACAGTTGTTTTTTTCATCTCTTCTCCTAAATCTTTTTAAACCATTAACAAACGACAAAAATTATGGACATTTTTAAGTTATTATTTTCCGTCTACCTCCTATAGTAAATAGTTTGCATTCTATCCTTCTGGTTATGTTCTGTTAATTGGTTGAAAATCTGCAAAAATGTTGGATAAGTGATCGGACTTACACCTAATCCTAAGAATTAGGAATGGCAGCCAAATTTACAACTCGAGAAATTATTAAAGCGCCTCTTATTTCAAATGTTGGACGCCCGGAAATTGATTTCCAATGGGTGGTATAGGACTCGAACCTACGACCTTTGCGATGTCAACGCAACGCTCTAACCAACTGAGCTAACCACCCGATAAAAAATAATTATAAATAGTCTTTTTCAAACGCGCAAGTGTAAATTTCGAGGGTGTTGAAAATGTCCAGAACATCAATAAATGAATAACTTTATGTTCAAGAAGATCACAATATGTTCATAAGCCCCACCCCTTTAATTCCCCTCCCCAGCGTCTCGTTTCAGTGTAAAACTTTCTGTCTGATGCTGGTGAGGGGAAAAATGCTTGCAGGTGAGGGCAGATTGAAATTCTTAACTTTGAAAAATTTGAATGTAATCGATTAACCAATGTTTTTAAACACCTCAAATTTTACTTGGAATAAGTTAAATTTCCGATTACAACATCACTAACGGTCAATCAAGAAGTATAATACAGGCACTACAACTTATAGAGAGGAGCAATGCCTGAGTATAGACGACAATCACCTCACCTTAAAAGTCTAAATTTCAAGCATTAACACCGAACAAATATTTCTAAAAGGAGATACGATGAG
>JAKPVM010000019.1 GCA_029572555.1 Verrucomicrobiota bacterium
AGTACATCATAATCTTTGTAATCATTCAAGATTTTAGCGATTTTATCCAATGTTCCTGCAGCAGCCGGACTCAATGTGTATTTTCCGGAGTTGTAAAGCATTTTATCTGAAAGCGAAATAAACACAACCCCTTTTTGCACTTTAATTTGAACGTCATCGCTGGCTACATCGCTTAACGAACGTTTCAAATTATTGCTCAATACCATATTCAAAGAATCGTTGCGCTGATTGGTAGCTACCAACTCTTTGATGTATTTGTTCGCTACATTAATCTCGTCCACCAATTTACTGATGTTCACTCCGCCCTGGTTGTTTTGTTTTTGACAGTCGTCAATTAACTTTTGCAACAAGGCTACGTTCTCTTGTAACATTTTGATTTTATCGTTTAAACCTGTGGATTCAGTTCTGCAATTGGCCAATTTAAGCGTCAGGTCTTGTACGCTTGCGTTCAGTGCACTTTCAGACGTTTTTAACTTGTCGTATTCCGATTGAAGTCCTTTATGTTTTTTCTGCGTTACACAAGAACTCAACAATACGGTGAGCGCGAAAACGGCAATTTGTATTTTTTTCATAACATCTAATTTTTGCAACGATAAAACATTTTAACAGAACTAACTATGATTTTAGTTTTTTTTGCTGAATTACTCCACCACAATTTTATCTACCCACAAATCAGTACCCGATTGCAATTGCACAAAATATACGCCCGGACTTAATGTGTTCAAATCTAATTTTTTTGATGCTGCACCGCTTGGTTTGTTCCAATCCGATTGATGCACCTGTTTGCCGGTGTAATCAAAAATGGATAATGTCATTTTTAGTGCTTTGCTCTCTTCAATACTAATGGTGAATTTTCCGTGATTGGGATTTGGATATAATTCTGCCTTAATCACTTTCTCTTTTACTGAATTCAAATTGGCAGGATAAGTATAGGCTTCCATTACTGCCGCATAAGCATTGATTTTCCCATGTCCCCATAGATTGTTGCCTTGAGCAGGCAAAGTGCCTGTAAATGTATCTGTAATAGCTGTTTTTGCCAGGATAATTTTCACCTCAGCAGGAGAAAGTTTAGGATTGGCTTGAAGCATCAATGCAACAATGCCTGATGCTGCCGGAGAAGACATAGAAGTCCCCGACATTTGTGCATAATAATAATATTTGCTGTTCAGCGAATCATAACCGCGACTAATCACTGATGAATAGTCTGCTCCACCAGGTTTATAATCAGCATTGAAAGAACTTACGGATGAAATTACAGCTAATCCCGGTGCTGTGATATCCGGAACTATGCGGTTATCAGCAGTTGGGCCATGGCTGGAGAAAGGGACTAGT
>JAKPVM010000059.1 GCA_029572555.1 Verrucomicrobiota bacterium
CAATGATGCCGACGCCACATTAAAAAAAAGACACAGCAAAAGATACTGTTGCCATGTAAATTACACTGGCGCGGGCGCTGGCGATTCAATTCCCGGAACGGTCGGGGATTTCGGTTGTGGTTCAGTGGTCGGAGCCGTTGCAGTGCTCTTGGGTGGTTCCGCTGATGAATACCCTGTCGCCAGAGGTGTAAACTTGCCTAACTTCACAATGTCTTCGACTTGCTTGCCATCAAGCGACTCATATTCAAGGAGGGCATTAGCAATCATTGCTAATTTATCTTTGTTCTGTTCAAGCAAATTTTTAGCCACATTATAGCACTCGTCAATTATCCGTTTTACTTCGGCATCAATTTCACGGGCAGTTGCCTCGCTATAAGCCTTCATCTTAAACATATCGCGTCCGAGGAAAACATATTCCTCATCGCTTCCGTATTGAATCATACCGAGTCGTTCACTCATACCCCACTGGCAGACCATTGCCCTTGCAATAGCGGTTGCCTGCTGGATGTCGTTTGCGGCACCGCTTGAAACATCTCCGGAAGCAATTTCTTCTGCGATTCTACCAGCCATCATTACCGAAATGGTGTCAAGCATCTGTTTTTTGCGCTGATTTAATACATCTCCTTTTGGCAATTGCATAGTAGCGCCGAGCGATTGACCGCGCGGAATTATTGTAACACGGTGCAATGGATGAGTGTGCGGTAATAAAACATTGACAAGTGCGTGTCCAGCTTCGTGCCAGGCAGTATGCCGTTTTTCTTCCTCGCTCATTGCAAGGCTGCGACGTTCCCGTCCCCATCTTACCTTAACTCGCGCCTCTTCCAGTTCAACCATAGTTACAGCCTTTTTATTATTACGGGCTGCAAGCAATGCGGCTTCATTTAAAAGGTTTGCGAGTTCAGCGCCGGAGTATCCCGGTGTGGCACGAGCAATAACTGAAAGGTCAACTGATGGGTCAAGTTTGACCTTTTTAGAATGGACTTTTAAAATAGCCTCGCGTCCGCGAACATCCGGCAAATTAACATAAATCTGTCTATCAAATCTGCCGGGTCTTAATAGCGCCGGGTCAAGGACATCAGGTCTATTAGTTGCGGCAATTATAATAATGCCTTCCTGAGTATCAAAACCATCCATTTCAACAAGGAGAGCATTGAGCGTTTGCTCCCTTTCATCATTGCCACCGCCAAGCCCGTGTCCACGACTTCGTCCAACTGCGTCAATTTCGTCAATAAATATCAAACAGGGTATATTTTTTCTGGCTTGCTCAAACATATCTCGGACTCTGCTGGCGCCGACGCCGACGAACATCTCAACGAAGTCTGAGCCGCTGATACTAAAAAATGACGCATCGGCTTCTCCGGCTATAGCCTTTGCAAGCAATGTTTTGCCGGTGCCCGGAGCTCCAACCATCAAAATACCTTTTGGAATTCGCGCCCCAAGTCTTTGGAATTTTTTAGGGTCTTTTAAGAACTCTACAACTTCCTGAACCTCTTCTTTTGCCTCCTCAATGCCGGCTACATCTTCAAACGTGGTCTTATTTTTGTCACGGGCAAGCATCTTCACCTTGCTCTTTCCAAAAGTCAAAGCGCCTTTACCCGCAGTCTTAATCTGACGTATCAAGAAGAAATAGATTGCGGCAACAATTATCAGGACAGGTAAAATACCGATTAAAATCTGGCTGAACAACGTGTTAGGTTCTCGTGTTTCAAACTTGCCGCTTTTTAGAACTTTCTTTAAATCCTCTTCAAGAAGCACGGTCTTAATCTGAAATGGAACTTCCACCGGTTTGCCATTTTCTAAAACCACCTTCCCATTCTCGTTCACCTTATAATATCTACCGGTTATTTCCTTTAATTCAGGTGATTGAGGATTGAAAATGACGGTTCCAGAGGCTATCTGATTGCTTTCTACTTTTGTGATAAAGTCGTTATAAGACAAGGTATGAACGCGGGTTTCAGGACGCTCTCTAAACATCATCAGCATCATTATAACGCCGATAATAACCATCCATACAACCCAGGTACGTGGTGATATTTTAAAGTCGCCGCCTTTATTCATACCATCGTCGTCTTTGTTATTTTTATTTGCCATTATCCAAATGAAATTAACACACTACGGTTTTTATTGCAAACCAGTTCTAACGTTCCCATTCCCACTTTAATATAACCTTTGTTGAATCTGTAATTTTATAATTCTCAGAGATTCGCACCCCTTCAATCCAAAATATTTCGCCATCTTCAGCCTCCGCAATCACTAAGGTATGTCGGTCTTGTTTAGGAATTTTATTGTTCACGAACAGGTCTTGAAGTTTTTGTTCGCTTGTAAAACCGATGGGATGAAATCTATCGCCTTTTTTCCAGTGTCTCAAAATTATTATTTTGCCTACCCTGTCAAAATCAAAAAATTCAACATTTTCCTTTTTTTTTGATAACAAATCATTTTTTGAATTAAACGGTAGAACCTCCCATTTAAACTTTATTCCGTCAAACTCAATGACACCTTTACAGCCTTCAAGAACAACCTGTAATTGTTTTGAATCGGAAAAATAACATTGCGGTTTTAAAGTTTTTAGCAAACCGCTATCATCAACGGTTATCAAGGTTTCAGAATTGATTGCAACAACAGAATTTGGTTTTAACCTTAACCGTTCAACAAGTTCAAAATACGGCTGAATACCGAGACTTATAAGTTGTAATTGAACAGATTTTCTTTGAATTGCTGGATGAAGCAGTGCAAAAGGAATTGTTCGCCTTGCTATCCACTCTTTAGCCTGATTTAAAATGTAATCACTTTCGGCGCTCATTATGTCCAGTTCACGGGAGATAATTTTTTCAAGGCTGTGTTGATACTCAATCTTTAATAATGGGACGAGTTCATTCCGAATTTTGTTTCTCAAAAAATCACCCGATACATTTGTGGAATCTTCCTGATAATCAAGATATTTCTCTTGCGCATATTTCAGCAACTCCCTTTTCCATAATTTTAAAAATGGTCTGATAATCAATAATTCAGCATCAACCGGTGACAGTGATATTGGTTTCATTCCTGATAATCCCTCTGAGCCACTTCCTCTAATCAATCTCAAAAAGAACAGTTCAATTTGGTCATCTGACTGATGAGCTAACGCGATTTTTTTTGCCTTATATTCTTTTGCCGCCCTGGCAAGGAATAGATGTCTCAACCTTCGCGCTGCCATTTCTATGGACAATTTTTCTTTTTCCACCAATAACCGCACATCGCCTTGTTCGCTTTTAAATGGCAGGTTTAATTTGCTGGCAAGTTCTTTGACAAAATATTCATCCTTATCGCTTTCATCTCCACGAAGACAATGATTAAAATGAGCAACCACAAGGTTTGTTTTTAACTCGCTTGATAATCGGTTCAAAATAAAGAGCAAAACGACCGAATCCACACCCCCAGAAACACCAACAACAATCGTCTCACCGGGTTCGATTAATTTGTGTTGCTGAATAAATTCCAGGACTTTTAATTCAATATTGTCCACAAAAACATTCTATCAAATAACTTTATTTTTAACAAGAATAGACGGGATTGACAGGATTAATTTTTTATTTCGTTCACCTTTGTTAATTTATTTTTTAATCCGGCGAATTAGCCTTAAGATTTTTTTCTTCAAATTCTTTGCACCATCCGCAAATTTGAAAATCATTAAATATCTTCGTGATTATCCTTCTCAACAGCCCTTTTAAATTAGAGTTATCGATATTATGTAATTGGCGGATTGCCTCTTCTTTAAAGGTTTCTAATAGAACCCTCGCTCGTTCATCGGCTTTTAATTCAATATAAATTTCATGGAGTGCGTTAAAATTCATCGGTTTTTCTCTGCGCCATAATGAATCCAATAATGACTTTGTCTCGGTTGAATTTGCGCGTTCGTAAGCAGTGGCAAGCAAAATATTTGGTCTTAAAGCCTCTAAATCCGAATCACCATCGGGGTTATTGAAATCATCAATGTCGTCCCGGATTTGATATGCTATCCCAATAGCCTCGCTATATTTAGAAAAGATTCCAATAAGCGAATCATGTTTTTCAATATCTGCAAGTATTGCACCAACCCGTATTGCAACTTCAAAGGCGGGGGAGGTCTTTTGCCTGAAAATATCAAGAACTTGTCTCGTGGAAAGCGGCTTTGGATTGTGGAACCATTCAAGTTCTGCACCCTGTCCACAACACAATGTCCTATGCCCTTCGGCTGCAATTGCCAACATTCGCGCCCTCTGTTCAGCCGAGACATTGCAATCGGCTAAAAGCCGGTATCCTTCCCCGATTAAAAAATCCCCCACGTTCAGCGCTTTTGGAATTCCGTATGCTTTGTGCAAAGTCTTATCACCATAACGGATAGTATCATCGTCCTCAATATCGTCGTGAATTAAAGAGGCTTTGTGGAAACATTCAATTGCAACTGCCGCCTTCTTTGCATACTCCGGCACGGATATATCGCAACTTTCGCTCAATGCCTTAAAAACCGCTGTGGTTATAAATGGACGCCACCGTTTTCCGCCTTTAATCAACCATTGTCGCGCAACCACCTCTGTGTCTGTCTCACACGGTTCCATTATCAAATCAAGAGAACTGGGTGTAAACCACTGTTCAACTTCGTTATGAAGTTCACTGAGGTCAAGCCGTCGCGTCTTATCTGCGCTTGTAAGGTGTATGTAATCCCACACCCAATCAAGGTCAACTGTTGTGTCAACGCAATCATCTTGAAGCAGTGGAATTGCGGCGCCAACAATCCCTGAAGCCTCCATATATGGGAAAGCCTTTTCAAGAACATTCAGACAGCTAACACCGATTACGGCGTCAATCTTGCCTGCTTGAATCATTGCTGTAACCACAGCCGAACCTTCAGCAATCAATACCGCATAACCAAGCCGATCTGCCTCGTTTTGCAAATCTTGAAGCGAACATAAACCGCACTGCTTACACAAAAGACCAAACTCATCAAAGGTAGCCTTGCACTTATCGAAAAGCCGAAGACACTTCGGAAGCAGAAGTAATCGTCGTTCATAAGGAATAGACGCCAATGTCTCGCGCCACATCTCGTTGTTTATCAAAACAGATATATAATCTCGCCATTCGGGATTGCAACCGATTTGTCCGATAATCCGATTTGAATGACATATCAACTGGTCAATTGGCATAGGTGGGACCGGATTAAATTCTGCAACATACCGTCGTACAAAGTGAAGTATCTTGTTCCGTTCAGACGGGGTTGGAGGAAGTTTTTTGCTTGCTGGACGAAACCGTTGAACGGGCACCGGCTTCGGTATTACTACCGGATTCTTCATACCTGTTTTTTTTGACGAATTATTCATTCTGACACTTCATTTGACTTCAACCAATTTATCGCCAATATCTTTGTATTTATCATTTTTTAGCGCTAATTCCAGAGCAATTTTTTTCTGTTCGGTATTATGTTTTTTTCCATTATAAGCGCCAAAATCATTAAACCAGAGTTTTTTTGTCCAGTAATACAACCAATGTTTTTCAGGTATTTCATAGCCGGGCGCCCACTGGCTAAAAGAAGGGACAATTGCGTCAAGTTCCTGCAAAACAGTCTGTCTCGCGGTAGTATCTCGGGCATTATGTTTCAAGACAAGCGATTTCAATAAATCCGGTCTTTCAAGAACAATGCAACCTCGTAATGCATCAGTATCTGTTGTTCTATAATCTTTTAAAAATTCTGATTTGCTAATAAGGTCATAAACGCTTTCACCATCGCGTATATTTTCGCAGGCGAATTGAATGACTGGACAGGGTTCAATTTCGCCACGCCAGTTTATATGGTGGCTTATCCCAACAGCGCTCGGACATAACGAACGTCCTAAATGGTCGTAATAGGCGTCAATTATTATAATTGGCAGTTTGCTGCGCATTTCCACAATAAATTTCCGTGAACGAAGAAGTTGTTCAGCCGTCAAAGCAAGGTCAGTTGACATTAGTGGTCCGACGGGTCTGTATCCGTAATACCAGACATAATGAACACCTAAATCTATAAGCCTATTCAACCACTCTTCAGAAAGCAGTTTATCAATATTTGTCTTACAAAGACTTGTAGCCACACCGCTTAAAAGACCGGCACCTAAACAATTTTTAAGGCCCTCGATACTTCTATTAAAAACGGCTTTTCCACCACGTCTTTCATCGCTTACTACTTCGTCCCCTTCAATGCTTACCAGTGGAGAGACATTGCCAACCTTACGCATCCTTTCCGCCATAGCATGGGTAATAAGCTGACCATTTGTAAAGACCTGAAAATAACAATCCGGATGAGCCTCAAATAGGTCGAATAAATTAGGGTGAAAAAATGGTTCCCCACCGAGAATGCCGTAGAAATAGTTGCCGTATTTTTTGCTATCGTTAATAATCTTATTTAGCATTTCCAAACTTATCATCTCAACCGGGGCATCAACATCCACCCAACAACCCTTACATTTTAAATTGCATTTGTTTGTGATAGAGAGATGAAGATATGCTGGAAAATATTCACCGCGCTTTATCCTTCGTTTAAATTTTTCCGACGAAATCAAGCCCTTAAAACCAAAGTTATATATAAACTTCCACAAAAGCCGTGGTTCAACACTGGTTACTACCCTTTTTAATAATCTAAAAAACATTTTTCTTAATAAATCAGACGCATTTTAAATATGCCAGATTTCAATTAATTTTCAATATCAGATTCATTGCCCAATATTAGAACAATCCAAAACAACGAATTTAATCTGGAATAAAAACTCAATTTGATTTGACGAATCAAATGAAAAAGTATCTTACTCTTTATAAGTGAATAATTTTGGGCAAACTGCAAAAGAAGAGATTGCAGATAATACAAAATCGGTAAACGATTCTCTTTCTAAACAATTGACTTACTTTGCCAGCCATTTAGGCAAGCGGGAAGTCAAGTTTAGAGAACTCGTCCAAATTACTCGCGGGCGCGGTTATGACATTTTGTTAATCGTTCTCGCTCTCCCATTTCTAACCCCTATCCCACTTCCAGGACTTTCAGTCCCTTTTGGTCTGACTATTGCCTTTGCTGGTTTGCGAATGGGATTTGGAAAAAAAATGTGGTATCCAGAAAAACTGCTCGAAAAAAAACTGCCTCATTCGTTTTTTCCAAATCTATTAAAATTTACAATCACTATTTGCAAAATTATTGAATTTTTCGCCAGACCACGTTTTCAATTCATTCACAAAGCTGTTATGTTCCAACGGCTTGCTGGAATAATGATCTTATTTTGCGGGCTCTTCCTATCCCTTCCATTACCAATTCCATTTAGCAATACAATCCCCGCAATAACAGTCGTCCTGTTAGCCTCAAGCGCAATGAGAAAAGACGGGATTATTTTTCTAATCGGATGTCTTTTCTTTTTCCTTAGTTTGATATTCTTTGGCGGTCTTTTATTCGGTGGTGTGGAGGTAATTGAATACCTAAAACAAAAGTATCAATGATTTAGATTTCTATATGAAATATATTGATAAGTCTTTTAACGTTCATTATTTTTGAATTTGTGCATTGTGATTCTACGCAACATCCGTTCAGATTCGCGTTCACGGATATCCTCTCTTTTATCATACTCAACCTTTCCTTTTGCAAGAGCGAGGGCTACTTTTACTTTTCTGTTTTTCCAATAAAGTGAAAGTGGAATAAGCGCATTGCCTTTTTGCGATAAAAAACCCTGAAGTCTTCTAATTTCTGATTTATTCAGTAGTAGTTTTCTTGGCACCTTAGGGTCATGATTTGTCCAGCTTCCTTTGGAATACTCGTCAATATGCGCATTATAAAGATAAACCTCGCCATTATCGATACGCGCAAAGGCGTCGTTGATTTGAGCGCGACCGTCGCGAAGACTTTTAATTTCAGTCCCGCGAAGGCATATCCCGGCCTCGATAACTTCAAGGATATGATAATCGCGACGAGCCTTTGAGTTTGAAACAATATCGCTCATAAACAACTCCAGCCAGAAGTCTACCCTCTGGCTGGAAATTTTCCATCATTTAGTTTAAATAAAAATAATTCGGCAAATTAATTTGCTTTTCGACGTTTATGATGTTTAACGTCCCCAGTCAATACTTCTGTTTCCGGTGGGAGTTCATAAGTAATCTTGCCCTCAATTATTTCCATAAGGGCAATATCTGCCATACTCGCGCTCGGAGATGCTTCTACGAGCGGACGACTCATAGAACCGCCTCCTGAATTGAGTTGGCGAACCCTTCGTGAAACAAGATTCACAAGAATATTTGGGTTCTTTATTTTTTCTAACGCCTTTTTACACAATTCACTATTCATCGATTCCTTTTTTCCTATATAATTAAAACCATTTAATATATCACTTTAAATTAAAATTTCAACATCTATTTTTGAATTTATCATTTCAAATATAACCTCTTTATTATAAATATATTATGTGTTTGTTTCATCTGGTTAATTTAATTTCACACAACGTCGCGCATAGGTTGGCACATCAAGATTTTGTCCTTTATGAATGGTCGGAAAAGTTTTTTCAAATCTTGCGTGTGATACAACTTCAAAGTCAAATTTTGCCTGTTTTAAAATAGGCATTTTAATGATATTTGCAGGATTTTTTTGAGAGTAAATAGAAGAAATCTGTTCACTGCTTACAAGAGGTGCAGGCGCAGGAATTGATGAACCGATTGATTTTGAAGATGGTTCTTCATTTTGAAATGAATAAGATTCCGGATACTCTTGTAAACTTTGTTTTGCGCTCTGGATTTGTTGTTGCTGATTATAAGGATTTTCAGCAGGTGCTGCTGTTAAAACGGTCACATCTAACCTGCCCGACAATTGCGGGTCTATCGATTCACCTACTTTAAAAAAAGCCTTTTTCGCGCCTCGTTTTATAAAATCCATTATTATTCTTACCTCATCGGTTGTAATATCACCGTCGGTTGAAAAATTAACCAGAACGCTCTCTGCGTCAAAAAAATTATTTCCCCGTTCAAGCAATGGGTGGGTAGATAATTTATCGCAGATTTGTGAAGCCCTGTTTTCACCTGTTGCGCTAACAGTTGCAATTGCGCTTCGGGAATGTTTTTCTCGTAGCATTGAACATAAATCACCAAAGGTAGTGTTCATCTCACCGGGATATGTCAGCAGTCTTATAAGTGAGCAAATACCTTCAGCGAGATAGTCATTTATTAAGTTCAAGTTTTCATAAAAAGTAACCCCTTTGGGAACTAATTTTGAGAATGATTCGTTCGGAACACATATAACACCATTAGCAATCTGGTTTAAGTACCGCAATCCCATAAAAGCCTGTCGCATACATCTACCGCCTTCAAAATCAAACGGCAATGTTACCATACAAAGAACTAATGCGCCAATCTCCTTAGAATAGCTTGCTATAACTGGCGTAGCACCGGTGCCGGTGCCACAGCCGAGTCCAGCAATGATAAGGATAATGTCTGCACCTTCACATAAGGTTCTAATTCTTTGAGCGCTTTCTGCGGCGGCATTCCTGCCTTGTTCAGGGTCTCCGCCTGTTCCCATACCGCAAGTAACATTCGCCCCAATTAATACTCGGTCATTAGCCTCGCATTGTTCAAGCGCTGGCGCCTCTGTATTAATTGCAATCGTCTGCACATTAATTAATCCACCGCGATGAATCCTGCTAATAACACGACAACCGGCATTGCCAACACCAAAAATTTTTATATTGAGTTGACCGTGTTTATTTCCACAATCGCACTTGTTATCTGTATTTTCTTGGCTCATATTAAATTACCCCGTCGTTATTTGACAAATGTTCCAAATATATTTCTGATATAATCAGTTAGGCTATACCTTGCAACCGGTTCTCTTTTAAAGATAGATGCAAACTTAATCAAACCGATTGCTGTTACAAATTCAGGTTGTTTTAATGCCGAACAAATACCGCCGATTGCAACTGGACTACCAATCATTGCTGGCAACTGAAAGATTCGTTCAGTAAGTTCAACGATTCGTGGAATTCTCGCCCCGCCACCGCATAAAACAATTCCGCCACGCAAAGAATCAATAATCCCCGTTTCTTGAAGGTCCTGTCGTATAAGTTCAAGTATTTCTTCGATTCTTAAAGCCATTATTAAATAAAGATGTTCAAGGTTAATAGTTTTAGCTTTTAAACCGAGATCGTTTTCAATAACAACAAACTTATCCTGTATATTATTAGGAGGGATAGCTACACCAAATTTAATTTTCAATTGTTCAGCCTGCCCAATTGGTAGTTTTAATCCTTGCGCAAGGTCATTTGTAATATGGTCTCCACCGACGGCAATAACCCCGCAATGTTTGACCAATCCGTCAACAGTTACAACATAATCCGTTGTTCCTGCGCCGAGGTCAATTACAAGTGTTCCAATCTCTTTTTGTTCTTTGTTGAGGACTGCAAGCGACGATGCAAGCCCGCTAAAAACCACATTAGCAACCTCAATTTGAAGTTGATTTTTTAACAATCTAATAGGAGTTCGAATCCGACTCTGTGAGCCATGAACTATAAGAATATTGACTTCCAGTTTTGTGCCTAACATATCTATCGGATTTATTATATCTCCCTTCTGGTCAACAATAAAATGTTGCCTTATGGAATGAATTATCATATCCCCCGCCGGGATATTAACTGTTTTTGCGTTTCTTATCACTTCATCAACATCTGCTTGAGTTATGACCTTGCTTGCGGCGTGAATTGGGTGAAAGCCGTTGCAGGTAAAAGCCTTTATATGCCCGCCTGTAACAGCAAAATAAACATTTTTGACTTCAACATCGCTCATCTGCTCGGCTTCATTAATCGCTATACTTACGTCTTCGATTGTGCGATCCTGGTCAATTATCTCGCTTTTTCTAACCCCATTTGAGCGAGACTGACCAATGCCAATAATTGTTGAAACACCTTTATCGTCAAGTTCAGCTATAATGCAGCAAACTTTGGATGTCCCAATTTCAAGACCAACAATTATGTTTGACTCTTTATTAAACATTCCTTTTCCTTGTTGTCTTTAATTGTTTGTTATATATCTGTCCGGGTGGTATATTTGAAATATCAGCCCAGGTAGCAGGAACATTATTTGCGACCGATAAATCAAGCGTCACGACCATCTTCCCCATTTTACGTCCATAGTCGTAAACAGTCCGCCAACGGCGGAGTTGAGTCTCATGTTGCTCCGTTCCAAAAGTTATTCTGCTTCCCTGGTCAGTAATTACCTGCAAGATTCCCGGATAAGAAACATCGATAACATTGATATTTACAAGCCCTGCCATCTGAGAACGTTCAAAGGAAGATAACAAACGGAGTGCTGATAGAACTTGTTGAGAATTAACGCGCGTCCCAATTTTCAAATCGGTTCTGCCAATACCGATTATCGTCGGTAAAAATCCATTGGTCAGAACTGGTGTTGACAACTGGCTGAAATGAAGTGGAAGCATTACAAACCCCATCTCATCAACCGTATAAAAGGTTTCAGATCCCGGCGCGTCTGTCATCAATACTTTCGCAATTGGTTCTCGTTCCGTAACGCGAATTCTCAATGTTGCAGGAAGAACTTTTTCTACTGAAACATCTCTAATCATCGGAATAAGTTCAAGATTTCTCCGCACATGGCTTATATCAAGATCAATCAAATTTTGTCCAACCTGAACACCAGACCAACGCCAAATTTGTTCCCTGCTGATTACTCCATCAGTTTCAACATCTATCACCTTAATAGCATAAGCTGGATTTTTGGTGATAAACCGTGTTTTAAAAAAAGTTGCAAATTGCCATACGACTATACATAAAATCAATATCCCAAAACTTCCTCCAACGAACAATGTTACAAAGCGACCCTTATCTGCCCGGCTAAATTCCGAGCGCATTTCTAAATTGAAAACTTCCCGTCGGTAGTTTCTGTTGTTTCCACGTTTAAACCAAAATCTCATAAACTTTACAAATTTGGAATTTCCTTTTTCATTTGTGGCGTGCGTTTCAATGCAAGTTCAATCATTTTTTGGCAAAGTTGCGGATAAGAAATCCCTGCGGCCGCTGCCGCCTTTGGAAAAAGGCTGGTTTCTGTCATACCGGGCAGTGTATTAATCTCAAGCACCATCGGACTGTTGTCATCTTCTTTGACTATTATGTCCACGCGAGCGTAATCTCTTGCACCTATTGCATTGAAAACATCAATACCAACTTGTTGAATTCGCTTTGTAAGAGATTCATCAAATTTTGCCGGACAGATATATTCAGTAGCACCAGCAGTATATTTACTGAAGTAATCATAACGCCCATTTTTAGGTCTAATCTCAACTACCGGCAACGGTTCTTTATCCAATATTGAGACGGTCACCTCTCTGCCCCGTATGAACTCTTCCACAATAACGGTCGAATCAAACTCAAGTGCTTTTATTAATGACAATCGCCACTGTTCTGGCTTGTTCACGACTTGCAATCCTACACTGGAACCCTGACAAACCGGCTTTATAACCACAGGTAGACGGCAGCCATCCGGCAGTTCAGCATCAGGGGAATCCAGAGTAAAATACCGCGCTGTAGGAATCTTATTTTGAACACACCGTTTTTTAGTTTCAACCTTGCTAAAACCAATTCGGCTTGGTTTTACACCACAGCCGGTATATGGGATGCCGATGCTATCGAGTTTTTCTTGAATTCTGCCGTCCTCACCAAACGTTCCGTGCAATGCGAGAAAAATAACGTCTGTGCCTGCTGGGATAATCCAGTCAGGATTTTTAGGATCAACTTCAAAAACATTATGCCCAAGAGAACATAATGCGTTGGCAACAGCGGTTCCAGATTTTATAGATATTTCACGTTCAGTTGAATCACCGCCATATAATACTGTAATGTTCAAAATATTCATAAATCCTCGCCAATAATTTCCAATTCGGTTTCAAGTGAAATTCCCTTATTTTGTTTTACCTCATTTTTTATAAAATCTATCAAAGCCAAAATATCAGATGCTTTTGCACCACCAATATTTACTATAAAATTTCCATGTTCATTTGACACCATAGCCTCACCAATTTGTCTACCTTTCAAACCAAGTTCATCGATTAATTTTCCAGCTGACAAACCGGGAGGATTTTTAAACACGCAACCTGCGCTGCGCTCTTTCGGTTGTGAGGATTGCCTCTTTTCCGCAAAATCCTCCATCTTTTTTGAAATCTTTTCTTGTTCACCAATTTTTCCTCTTAACACAGCACTTAACGCAATTGCATTTTTTAAAGCCTCGCACTCGCGATATTTCACCCCTGCTTCTTCGGCACTTATTTCACTTATTTTACCGCTGTAATCCATTAAACGAAAGGTCTTCACAATGTTGAAAATCTCTTCGCCCATTGCGCCTGCATTCATCCGCAATGCACCACCGACGGTGCCCGGTATGCCTTCAAGAAATTCAAACCCTGTTATACCATTTTTTTTAGCCTCTCCCTCAATAGCCTTTAAGCGGGCAGCTGTGCCACATTCAATCTCAATTCCATTTATCACTATTCGTTCAAACCAGTATCCAGCAAGGTGAACAACAACACCGCGAATTCCGCCATCTTTTACAAGAATGTTTGAACCGCGACCAAATACATAAAATTTTACATTATGCTCGTTACAAAGCCTTATGATTTCAGCAAGGTCTGTCTCTTTTTCTGGTTCAATTAAAACATCAGCCCGTCCACCCACACCAAAGGTGGTTCTGGATGCCATTGGTTCGTTAAACTTAATTTTACACCTGACGCCAAATGCGTTCTTTAATTTTTCAGCAAATATTTCGTTAATATTATTCATTTATCTTGAATCCCGAGTCCTTACTGTGATTGCGCTGCAATCCGCTGTTTCATTTGCATTATTTTCCTTTTTACTCAGTATCGCTGCCACCTTGTGCGCAAGTTCTGTAACATTTGCCCCTGCGCCACAAAACAAAACTACGTCACCATCGGTTAGATTTTTTAATACTTTTTCGCAAACAGATTTTTCATCAGGAACAAACTCCGATGGTATCCCATTTTTCAAAATCTGGTTTACAATCAATTGAGAACTAACACCTGGAATAGGTTTTTCTCCTGCCCCATAAATATCCATCACAATTACACTATCAGCGCCTTCAAAGCATCTGCCAAACTCGACTTGTAAATCGCGTGTTCTTGTGAACCTATGCGGTTGAAAAACCACTATCAACCTCTTAAATCGTCTTATTGCCTTAACTGTGGCGCGAATCTCTGTCGGGTGGTGTCCGTAGTCGTCAATTACGCGAATTTTTCCATCATTAAAAAGTTCTTCCTGTCGTCTTTCGGCGCCTCTAAAAGAATTAATAAGTTGCCATATTTCTTTTTTTCCAATACCAATCAAATCAAGCAACGTAATAACTGCCGTAGAATTTAAAACATTATGAAAGCCCATGAGCTTTGATGTAAATGCGCCAAACAGTTCACTCTTTTTAAAGACATCAAAAGTTTGCCCGTCTGCATCAACACATTTCATTACTATTCTATAGTCTGCTAACTCATTAATTCCATAAGAATAATAATTCTGTTTTTTTACGATAATCTGAGAAAGTATTTCATCATCAGCGCAATAAACGACATTGCCGCGGGTCCTTTCCATCAAGGACAAAAACTCATTTTTAACAGATTCAAACGAACCAAAATAATCCATGTGCTCGTGGTCAATATTTAATACAATTAAATGTTGCGGATTATAAAAGTTGAGTGTGCCATCGCTTTCATCAGCCTCAATTACAAAATAGTTTCTTTGTTGTAAATTATTTTTTAATGACTCGCAATTTATCTTTCCGTGTCTCTTTAATTGCGGGACATTCCATCCAATCGCATATCCGCCACAACATCCGAACAGTTCAAAACCATAGGCAAGCATTGAGGTTGTTGTTGTCTTGCCATGCATTCCAGCAACAGAAACAAGGTTAGTCTCATTTACTATATCGGAAAGAAAAGCACCTCTTTTTATCGGGTAAATATTTAGTTGCCGTGCACGACGCAGTTCCGGATTATCCGGTGAAATTGCAGACGAATAAATTACTAAAACTGGTTTTGTTTCATCTATATTTTTTTCGTTATGTCCCTGAAAAATCTTTGCGCCGCGTTCCTTTAACTGAAGAATATTTTTGTTTAACTGCATATCAGATCCCGAAACACGATACCCCAAATCAAGCAAGATATGCCCCAGAGCGCTCATTCCGCAACCGCCAGCACCAATCAAATAGATGTTCTCCCCTTTCGGAGGAAGAGAAATCAAATTATTTTTGATAAAACAATTCATTTAACCAGCATAGGCTTTTCTTTTGCAGAATAATTATCAGATTCATAATTTTTTTTATTTCCCACAAATATTGATTTACTGGGTTCAAAAAACAGCGCATTGCATGATTTTTCTTTAATCCTTTGAATGATAATATCCGAAATAATCTCCGCCGATTTATTAGAGTTAAATTCACGCAAAGCCTTCAAATTTTCTCTCCTCAAATCCGCTTCCTCACCTAATTGCAAAATCATTCCGACTAAAAGTTCAGATGTTGCTTTATGTTGTTCAAGCATTCGCCCGGCGCCCGCTTTTACAAAGGCAAGACCATTGTAAAATTGGTGGTTATCTGCGGCATACGGAAAAGGTATTATAAGAGGCGGGACACCAACGGCGCAAAGTTCCGCAAGAAAAGACGCCCCACCCCTGCAAACCACAACTGTTGCAGAACCAAGCAAAAGACTCATCTTATCATAAAAACTATGCACCAACGCATCTAATCCGGCTTCTTTATAAGCACTATTAATTGTATCGTAATCGTCTTTGCCGGTAACGTGTATGAATTTCCAGTTGGACATTCGTTCTTTCAAAAGAGGCATCGATTTTAAAAATAACTCGTTAATTGGATGAGCACCTTGGCTTCCTCCCACAATTAAAAGAACCGGACGCTTGTCATCAACTCTTAAACTTCGTCGGCATAATTCCTTATTTATATTCAAAAAATCCGGTCTTACGGGCGTACCAGTGAACCTAACTTTTTTTTGCGGGAAAAACCTTGTTGTGAATTTAAAGCCAACAAACACGCTATTAGCAAATCTGCTCAAAAGTTTATTAGCCCTGCCGGGTATTGTGTTTGATTCGTGTAGAAAAATAGACGCTCCCATTAATCTTCCAATAAGAATAGGAGCCACGCCTACAAATCCGCCTGTTGAAAAAACCGCATCGGGTTTATGCAATTTAAAATAATCACGGCATTTACGAATGGATTGAAACGTTGAGGATAAAAATCGCCTCAGTTCGCTGCGCTTCAATCCCACTGCTGGCAATTCAACGATAGACACTCCACTTATGGACTCACAGGCGCGCTTATCCACCTGTTTGCCTGAAATTAATATTGTGACCTCGCATCCGGATTGAACTAAACGGTCTGCGATTGCCAATCCCGGAAATATATGGCCACCCGTGCCTCCACAGGAAATTGCAATGTGTGCTTTTTTCATAGTTTTAACCTGCAGATAAAGGCTCTAATGAAACATCTGTTGCAGAATTTAACAAACTATCCTGACCCTTCCGACAGATATTCAATAAAAGACCGATCCCAGCCATTGTAATCACAAGGTTAGAACCGCCATAACTTATCAGCGGTAAAGGTAACCCTTTATTGGGAATAACCCCAGTTACAACAGCAATATTAATTATTGCTTGTAAAGAAATCATTATCGTAATACCAGCCGCAATAAGCATTCCAAATAAATCCGGCGCACGATACGCCACAAGCCCTCCAAGTATAGTAAAAATTATATAAAGCAGAACAACACCCAAAGTGGCGCGCAACCCTAATTCTTCCCCTATTATAGCAAGGATAAAATCGGTATGATTTTCGGGGACGAACCCATACTTTTGTCGGGATTCCCCAAGCCCTTTCCCTCTCCAACCGCCGGAGCCAAGCGCTATCCACGCTTGAGTGTTCTGATATGCAAATGTCGTGGCATATTGTTTCGGATTTTTCCATGCATTTATTCTGCCCATTCTATTTTCATTATTCGTGATAGCAACATAAAATATTGCTGCTCCCGCAAAACTTACCAATAGAATGTATCTAAACCTTGTACCACCAATAGTGAGGATTGCCAGACAAACCACTCCCGTAAGGATTGTTGAACCGTAGTCTTTCCCTAATATGATGAGACCAGCCATGAATCCTATCAAAACAGACGGAACAACTATCCCCCCTAAAAATGTTTTTATTTTCCGATGTATGTAATCGCAGTAAAACGCGAGAACTATTATGATAACAATTTTCCCAACCTCAGACGGTTGATATCTAACGAAGCCAATCTTCCCCCATCGTAGAGCGCCATTTGCCTTCACTCCAAGACCCGGTATAAATACTGAAAGGAGTAAGACCACGGCAACACCATAAAGAATTATTATAAACAGAGGGGATTTCAACCTCTGATAATCAATCGTACTGCAAACTATCAGTGCTATAAAACCAACACCAGCCCACAAAAGTTGCATTTGCACATAAACCGTCCCCTTCTGCCCCATACCGGCACTGTAAAGCATCACAAGCCCAAGCCCGAGCAATAATGCAACACACAGCAATATGCCATAACTTATGCGCTGATTGTTCATTGCACTTTATACATAATAAAATTACACAATGGTTTATCTGACAATCCCGCTATAGATGGTTTCATTACGCATTCGACGGCTGCCGTGGCGAAATGTCGTTCATCATATTATCTGTAGCCGGCGTTGTCGGCGGATTTGTTACCGGTAGTGCATTTTTGACCGGAATCTTCAATTTTTGTCCAACATTAATTCTATCACCGTTAAGATTATTTGCCGATTTTATCTCACCTATCCTAACTCCGTGTGCTTTTGCTATCTTTGTCAAGTTATCACCCGGTCTAACTACGTAAACCTTTGATTCGCTGGTAATATTGGGGGTTCCTGCAACCGATCCAAAACTCTTTTCTATCTTGGGTGTAAATGTGCCTGTTGTAGTGGCTACTGTAACGGATTTCTCCGGTACTTTAATTAATTGTCCAATTTGCAATCTGCGCGGATTGACATTAGGATTTGCCTTGATCATTGCATCAACGGAAACGTCATATTTTTTAGCAATCGTTGCAAATGATTCGCCACTTTCAACTTTATGTTCAATTACACCGGTTGCCAGAGGCTGTGGTTCAATTGTCCCGGTCCCACCTCCAACCGGTGGTGGTGTCATACCTGTGGTGTGAACTACTGGATTAACAACCAATGGCTGTGGTTGAGGAGTAACTACAATAGACGAATCAGATACCACTGGTGGCGGATATGCAGATGTAGTATTTACCCCTGGCGGATTACTGAAAGTTATCGATGGCAAATTCGTAACAAGCGAATTGTCGGCAATATTTCCGCCAGCTTGTTTGTCTTTGCACCCTTGTAATAGAAGGGCGCCCAATAATATCGCATGTACCCCCAATATAGCAAGTACCGGGATTAGGATATTCGTTCTCATCTTCGTGCGTTCACCTGACGCACCCTGTTGTAATATATTATTATCTTGATTCATGGCTTTCTTATTTGTTTATTTTTTTACTTTAATTGTCCAAAGGTAACCATTTTTACCATGGACAAAATCCATTTTAATTGTATCAAACAACAAGTTTTAAAAAAATGCAACAACATTATATTGTGTTTTTATTAACATCATTATCCAATATATTGTAGTTTTTTAATTTTTCCACACAATTGCGGAAAACTTGACCGCGATGCTCATAATTCTTAAATTGGTCAAAGCTGGAACAGGCAGGTGATAATAAAACCACATCGCCGGGTTCAGCCATTTTTGACGCCATAACTACTGCATTATCAATGGTTTCTGAAACAAAACACTGAATGCAATCCTTCCAGCTATTGAAAATTTTTCCCGCCGTCTCACCAATTAAAAAAACAGCCTTCACCCGTTGTTTGAGGACTGGTTTTATCTCATCGAATGTAAACATCTTATCTTTACCCCCTGCAATTAACAATATATTGGGGGTACCAGATTGATTTACCCCCATACTTAGTATAGCCTTTGCTACGGCATCAACATTTGTCGCCTTTGAATCATTGATATATTTTACGCCATTTATCTCTGCGACCAACTCACAACGATGAGGTGCCGGTGAATAATTGCGGAGTATTGTAAGGACTTTTTTAATAGGAAGTTTATATATAGCGGCAACAATCAATGTAGCCATCAGGTTCTCGGCATTATGAGAACCTTTCAACTTCATTGAATCCATTCCAAGAACCTCGCGTGGCAAAAATCGTTTTCGGCTTATTATTTTTTGTCCTTTTAAATAAATATCTGCGGATAAATCAGTGGCGCTATAAGTAATCAGGTTTCCCCGTATTTTAACACCTTCTTTTTGCAGTAACTCCTTAGCTTCCTTTTGAACAATAGTCCAATCGGCGTCTGATTGATTTTCAAAAATCCTTGCCTTTGCAGATATATATTCTTTTATTGATGCATATCTATCAAAATGGTCAGGAGTTATGTTGGTAAGGATTGCGACATCTGGCTTAAAATCAATAATTGTTTCAAGTTGAAAAGAACTTACCTCAAGACTCAAAAAATCATACCTGGTTTCTTCAAGCGCAACCTCACACAAAGACAATCCAATATTGCCACAAGCAACAGCCTTATAACCGCAACCAGTGAATATCTTTTCGACAAGTTCGGTTGTTGTTGTCTTACCATTTGTCCCTGTGATGGCAACAATTTTTGATGAAACAAAATGGTATCCGAGTTCAAGTTCGCCTATTACTGGCTTTTTTAAGTCAATTAATGTTTTAACCAAACCGCTTTTTATAGGAACACCAGGACTTACAACAACGAGGTCAAAATTAAAATCGGAAATATTCTCAATGCCGAGCAAAACCTCTGCGCCAAGTTTTTTTAGGTCCTCAGCCTTATTTTTTAGGTCCTCATTTATTGTGTTATCAATTAGCAAAACCCGTGCACCTTTTGATAACAATAGGCGGACAGCAGCATCCCCACTCTTGCCTGCCCCAACAACAAGAGCTCGTTTACCTGAAAGTGATTTTAAAATATCTTTAATCATCTTATCTTAAGTGTTGCAAGCCCCAACACGGCAAACAAAACCGTGATTACGTAAAAGCGCGTGACTATCTGTGATTCTTTCCAACCAAGTTTCTGAAAATGATGATGAATAGGAGCCATTTTAAAGACCCTTCTTCCTTCACCGTATCTATGTTTTGTATATTTAAAATATGAGCGTTGGATAATCACAGAAAGCGCTTCAATTAAAAATATTGCGCCGGCGATTGCGATAACAATTGGTTGATGTATTAGAACTGCAACCATCCCTAAAACTCCACCAAGCGCAAGAGAGCCAGTATCACCCATAAACACCATTGCGGGGTAGCAATTAAACCATAAGAAACCAAGCCCGGCGCCAATCAATGCAGAACAAAATACAGTTAGTTCTCCTGAACCGGGAACATACGGGACTTGTAGATATTTAGCGAAAATAACGTTGCCGGAGACATAAGTCATAACAAGAAACACAAAGGTGACAATTATAACACAACCAATTGCAAGACCGTCCATCCCATCTGTCAAATTCACCGCATTGGATGTTCCCACAATTACAAGCATAGTGATTATAACGCCAACAATCGCCCCTGTTGTCCCGACTAAAACTGGCTCTTTAATAAATGGCACCATAACCTCACTGATTAAGTTCTGCGTGTCTTTGTTGAACAAGAGATAACAAGCCGCAAAGGCTGTTAATCCACCCTGAACATAAAGTTTAATAAAGCCTCTAACTCCTTCAGTGTTGCGGTATTTCAACTTTAAGAAATCGTCGATGAACCCGAGCATACAAAGAAGGATGATTGCAAATAATGTCAAAATCACTAATTTTATCCATTGTGCCCATATTAAAGTTGTTAAGTCTATTATAACGACAATCATCAAACCGCCCATCGTTGGTACGCCAAATTTTTCAGGATTTTTTCGCGGGTCAACATAACTTGAAGTTCCCGTGTCATCAGGTTGGAATTCGTGGCGGATTTTTAATTCTTTCAACCACTCAATTACCCGAGGACCGAACCACCAACTCAACAAAAGCGCAGTTATTGCGGCGCCTGCGCCTCTAAAAGTGATATATTTGAACAAGCGCAGCCAGGAGAACGTAGATTCCCACTCTGTCCCCGATAGTTCATCAGTAATATATTGGGCAATATAATAAAGCATTTACTCCGGCTCGCTGTTAATTACCTAATCACAGTTCAATTAATTTTTATGCATCGAACAGTTCCAACTAAAAATCCGGGCAATATAAATTTTTTGGACAATAATTTCTAAAGCCGTAAAACCCGCGCCTTACGGTTTTTGCAAATCCATTAAACTTTTGTTTTTCAAAACAGGACATAATCGCCGAATCACAAATTTAAATATTCTAAAATTTTTTCTAACTTTGCGCTTCGTGAAGCCTTTATTAAAACCACATCGCCATTACTGCATATTGATTTTAAACATTGCGCTGCACTCTGCACATCAAGACAAACATCTACAAATCTTAATCCATTTTTCAAAGCGGTATCTGCCATCAATTTGGCGAATTCTCCGACAGCAATCAGCCTGTCAATCCCAAGCCTTGCAGCAAGTTCTCCAACTTCTTTGTGAGATTGTTCAGTATAATTTCCCAGTTCAGCCATAGTCCCTAATACCGCTATCTTTTTACCACTACAATCAATCTTGCCTAATGTTTTTAGCGCTGCTGCAACCGACTCCGGGTTCGCATTATAAGCGTCATTAATTATGTAGACATTGCGCCATTTTTGTATCTGCATCCGCATTGCCGGCGGAGAAACATTTTTTAAGCCCCGGCGAATTTCTCCGGATGTTAATTTAAATTCTGCGCCAATTGCTATGGCGAGCAGCGCATTCGTAACTTGATGTTCTCCTGTTAAGTTCAATTCATACTCGCCATCAAAATTGCCTGTTGGTGACTGGACAAAAAATCTTATTCTATCTAATTCAACCCTCAGGACACTCGCGCGCCAGTTTGATGTTCCTCCCAACCCAACTGTAATTACTGGCGCGCGACTGCGAGTTAAAATAGATCCTGCCCAGTCGCTGTTTGGACAAATAAACAACTTACCGTTTGACGGCAGAAACTCCGCTAACGTCCCTTCTTCTTCTACCACTGCTTCCATTGTTCCAAAAAATCCAAGATGTTCTCGCCCTATTCCCGTTATTGCACCATAAAGTGGATTTATCATTTCAATTAATGGTTTTAGTTCACCGGGATGATTTGTTCCGACCTCAACCACTGCAATCTGATGACCTTGTTCAAGTCCAAGCAATGTAATCGGCACACCAATATCATTATTAAAACTTCCGGGACTTTTATGGACTTTAAAACGACTTGAAAGCACAGAAGCAATCAGCTCTTTCGTCGTGGACTTTCCATTGGAACCGCATACTGCGATAATTGGAATGTTAAAATCTTTCCTATACCGTTGCGCAATATCACCAAGCGCCTTTCTTGTGCTATTTACATAAATAACTGCGCACTTTTTTCCAACATCGAACAGATCCAAAGAACGTTCTACTATTACCGCACCTGCACTTTTCTCAATTGCATTGTTAATAAAATTATGTCCGTCAAATTTATCCCCTTTCAACGCAATGAACAGTTCCCCGCTACGGATTGTCCTTGAATCTGTGCTAATCCCACTGACCATTGTAGTTTGTGAACCGCCAATCAGTTCCCCGCCACAAGCCTCAGTCAGATATTTCAAAGAACGCACTTCCACAAAAATCAATTATACTTTTAGTTTAGATTTTAATTGTTGGTTATATCCAAGGGTTTCCAATGTCTCTTTTGCATAAATACGGTCGTCAAATGGGACGATTGTATCTTCAAACTCTTGATAGGTTTCGTGTCCTTTTCCTGCAATTAAAACTGTATCACCCGGTTTAGCCATTGAGATAATTTCTCTAATCGCGCGCTTCCTATCTAATTGAATAGCAAAACCGTCTGTCCTCTCTGAAACGAACCCTTCTACTATTTGTGAAGCAATTTTTTCCGCCGACTCTTTTCGCGGATTATCCGTAGTAATAATCGTGTAATCAGCCAATTGCGCCGCAACTTTTCCCATCTTAAATCGTTTTGTGGTATCACGACTGCCACCACATCCAAAGGTCAATAACATTCTCCCAGTAGTTAATTCCCTTAGTGAAGTTAATACATTTTTTAAAGCGTCGTCTGTATGTGCATAATCGACTATTACAGTAAATGGTTGTCCGACATTAATTATTTCAAGTCTGCCGGGTACCGGAGGAAGTGTTAAAAATGCCCTTTGTATTATATCTGTAGGAACTTTCAAAGCGTAACTTACACCGGTTGCAGCAAGCGCATTATATATATTATGGCGCCCGATTAAACCAAGTTCACAATCAAATTTTGTCTCCGGCAAATTAACCGCAAAATTCATCCCTTTTCTTGTCATCTTAATATCCGATGCCCTGATAGTAGCTTCGTCTTTTAAGCCATAACTGAGTTTTACTACGAGGTCGCTTTCGTTGAACAATCGTTCGCCATAAGCATCATCAATATTAATTACTGCCACAGGTTTTTTTGATGGACTTTGGATTGCCTGAAAAAGTTTTTTCTTCACCTCGTAGTAATTTTCCATATTTTGGTGATAATCCAGATGATCCTGTGTCAGATTTGTGAAAACAACTGCATCGAATTCCACGCCGAGCACCCTTTTCTGGTCGATGGCATGTGAACTAACTTCCATAACGGCGGCTTTGCAACCAGTGCTAACCATCTGGTCAAGCATATCTTGCAGTTCAATAGATTCCGGGGTAGTTCGCCACGCAGGAATAACACGGTCGCCAATTTCATATCTTACCGTTCCAATAAGTCCACAATTCAATCGCGCAGCGTCTAAAATTGCCTTTATCATAAAGGCTACTGTTGTCTTTCCATTCGTTCCGGTAACACCAATTACCTTCAATTTTGAAGATGGATTTTTGTAATAAGCCACCGCAACCTTTGCAAGAGCCTCGCGCGTATCATCAACAATAATCTTTGCGGCTTTCGGGGAAACAAATCCGTTTCGTTCACAAACAACGCAAATTGCCCCGCGCTCCACAGCGTCAGCGATATAATTATGTCCATCAGTGTTCTGCCCTTTTAATGCAACAAACAACATCCCGGGCATTACCCGTCGTGAGTCGTATGCAATACCGGTGATTTTACGGTTCAACTGACCGTTTACTGTTCGCGGATTCAACAATTTTATTAAACTATTTAATTCCATTTCTTGTTTTCAAATTTTGTATCGCTTGCAAGCGTGCCTTTAATCGAATTACTGGATTTATTTTTCGGTGAATCTGGCATTTGTTCAGGTTCAATATCAGGCGTAATACTCAAATAGTTTGCGGCTTGTGTTGCCACATTTTTAAATACAGGCGCACAAATAAGCCCGCCTAAATGTCCTTCTTTTGGTTCGTCAATAAAAATGCCTATGCATAATTCAGGCGACCCCGATGGGAAAAACCCGACAAATGTAGAAAAGTTTTTATCAAACTGATACCCATTCGGACCGGGTTTTTCAGCCGTTCCCGTCTTTCCAGCAACAGTGTAAAGGTCAAGAGCTGCCCTCTGCGCAGTGCCATGTTTTGAAGAGGTAACCCTGCACATTGCACTGGTAATCAATTTGGCTGTTTCAGAGGAAATAGCATTGCGAACCTTCATCGGCTGATATTTACTTATCAAGTTTCCATCTTTATCCTCGAGCCTATCAATTAACATTGTCTTCATTAGTTCACCATTGTTTGCAATTGCAGACACAGCCATTACAACTTGAATCGGTGTAACAGCAATCTCATGTCCCATTGGTATGGATAATATAGTGGTTTTGTTCCATTTATTTACCGGATGAACTATGCCTGAAATTTCACCCGGAAGCGAAATACCAGTGCGCTGTCCGAAACCAAATCTGCGGATATAATCAAACAATAATGATTCACCCAACAGCATACCTACCTTTGCGGCGCCAATATTGCTGGACATTTCAAGAATTTCTTCAACCGTTAATGACTGGTGTCCATTACCGTGATCGCGTAAAACTCTTCCGCAATATTCAAAACGTCCATTTTCACAATTAATCACATCGGTTAATCTGGCGCGCTTTTCATTAATAGCCCCGGAAATAACGACAACTTTAAATGTGCTTCCGGGTTCGTGTGCATCCTCAATTATTCTGTTTCTACGGTAATCATCAGGAGATTCGCCCGGTGTATTTGGGTCAAAATTCGGATATACCCCCATAGCTAATATCTCGCCCGTTTTGGGCTTTACAATCACACCAGCAACACTTAACGCCCTCTGCTTTACAAAGGCATCATAGAGTTCTTTTTCAAGGATATACTGCAAAAATGCGTCAATTGTTAAAATCACATTGGCACCATCCACAGGTTGCACATCTTCGGCTCTATAATTAACAATTTCCCTATTCCGTCTGTCTTTTTCTGTCACCCTCCAACCGGGGATACCGCATAATTGTTGATGAAAAATCTTTTCAATCCCTGCTACGCCAATTGTGTCTATGTATTCGATACCGTAAGCGGTTTTGTTTTCCATCCCCACATAACCAAGTATATGCGATGCTAATCTCCCATTAGGATAGACCCGCAACTGGTCGTCCACTTTATCCGCAAATATGGCGGACTCTCTTATGTTCTTATAAAATAGCCTTTGAGATTGCGGCAATTTTTTCTCGTCAATCCCAAATGAAAGGCTCCTCATTACCTTCTGAATTTGTTCATAAGTTTCGATTGACACTTTTCTTTTTAAAACCACATAGCGGTTAGTTATCACTTCTCCCTTTTCATTGACACGCAAACGCGGGGCTAACCGTTCGGTAAGTTCATTTTGATTTATCTTCAATATCGGGGCTAATATGCGGGCAATCTGCGGATAATAATTACCAAGAAGCGAAGGATCAGCGCAGATTGTTTTCACCGGCACACTCATTGCAAAAACATTTCCGCGACTATCTTTTATCTGTCCACGTGTTGCTGGAAAAATATATTTCCGCTGTGTATTTGCCTCCGCCAATTCTTTGTATTCTTTGTATTTAAAAATTTGCAGTTCGATTAACTTTTTTGACAGCAATATAAACACCGTCGTTAGGATGATTATGCATCCCCAAAGCCACCGGTAGTTTTTTGCGCACGCTGTCATATTATTTTTGGTTTAACTGGCACGGTATTAATTCGTGCACAGTCAAAAAGTGTTTGCTGCCGGGCCCCGCCGCGCAATCGGCTCCTCCCACCCGTTATTGACACGACAGGGCATCCGCAGCAAAAAATTAACTATCTCAAAGTCTTTGTCATCTCTCCTGAAGAATTAGTAAAAATCATTCCACTATTTGTGCCAGATGATTGTCCTAAAAATTCATACATTCTCACTGTCTGGCTTACCTGATTCTGAACAAGACCAAGCCGCAACTCTTGGGCTCGGCTTTGTAATGAAAGCGGGGACTTCATAAATGCAATCTGTTTTCTCAACAATGCATTAGTCTGATTTAAACCTCTCAAATAACGTTCTTTAAGTTCTATCTCGTGCCCTAAATTTTGTGCAGAATGTTTTTCTCGCACAAATCCAAGACCAAGCAACGCTATAACAAACACGAATACAATAGCACCCGGCTTTTGCCAGACATTCGTTTTTAATCTTTTATTTCTTCTCATCCCTAAATCCTCTCAAAAATTCTTAACTTTGCGCTTCTTGCCCTCGGATTATTCCGAACTTCACCTTCCGAAGGACAAATTGGTTTTTTAAAAACAATATTTAATATCGGCTTTCGGGTCCTTCTGAATTCCGGAAGGTCGACTTCTCCAACAACCTCATAATCCCGAGATTTAATCCTGCCAAAATTCTTCACTATCCTATCCTCTCCCGAATGAAACGTTATCACCGCAAGTCGTCCGCCCGGTTTTAATACCTTCAACGCCGAATCCAGTCCTCGTTCAATGACATCAAACTCATCATTCACATATATCCTCAGCGACATAAAAACCTGAGGCAGGGGAGGTTCTTTTGTTCTTGAAACCCTCTGCACAAGCTTTGCCAGTTGTAATGTGCTCTTAATTTCACCTGTCTCTCTAACCCTTACGATTTCTCTGGCAATCTTGCGCGCCTCTTTAACATCCCCAAAGTTCCTGAAAATATTTTCAAGTTCTTCTTCACTGAGGTTATTGACAACATCCGCCGCAGTGATTTCTGTCATTGGACTGAAGCGCATATCCAGGGGACCATCTCGTTCAAAACTGAATCCCCTTGAAGCGTCCTCAAGCAACGCTGAACTAATCCCTAAATCAAGAACCACGCCATCGCATTGCCCCGCCGGCACCCATTCCGCAAGCCTATCGAAATTGTTTTCCCTTATCTCCCATCTACCTTCAAAAGCCGCCAACCTCGTTTTTGCTACCCTAACCGCTACCGGATCCAAATCACACCCATATAAAAAACCATCTGGCGCGCTTGCTTCAAGAATCGCAAGCGAATGCCCAGCGCCTCCCACGGTCCCATCAACATATTTTCCCCCGCTACGTGGCTTGAGTGCATCCAGCACTTCTCTGACCATAACAGACTGATGGATGTATTCTTCGGGCATCACTTATATTCGCTTTAGTTTTTTTATAAGCACCCTATAAATCCAACCTATCAAAGAACAAACATAAGAAACTGTTTTATCAAACAATCTTCCTCCGGGTTTAGCAACAATCTCAATGTCAGAAAATTGGAGTTCGTTTCTTACAACTTTAACTTCGTTAAACCTAAATTCTCTTTGAACAGGGGGCGGTTTCGGTAGTTTATACCTTGTTATCCTTTTTAAAGCCCACCGTCCAACATTGTGGTATGATGTCGCAGTATTTAACTGCGAACCATATCCAGGCACAACTGACTTTTCTTTCCATCCCTCAAGGGTTAACTGCCCTTCTTCATCATCGGCTTCTGAAACTTTTTTAACTGGGGTAGAAACCACGGAAACCGTCCTATCAAAATTAATTTGTTGGTTATTTACTTTACCCGCTTGACAATCAATTTTGTCGCTAATATTTGACCCATTGGTTTTAAATATTACCTTTTCCTGTTCAATCAATGGTTTTTCATCTGAATTTAAAACGTCACAATTCATCTTGTTTGGATTAAATTCATAGCGCCTCCGATAAACAGGAGGTAAAATAAATCTATTCTGTCCCCCAATATGTTTGAGGCTACCATTTAATGTTAACCATTTTGCTAAACTCATATTTTCCAACCCTGTATTATTTGGTCTACTTGTGCCGCATCCTTCTGATAAGTCTCATCAAAGATGCCCGGTTCCCAGATTTCGAACATTTCTATACGACCTGCCAGAACAATTTCTTTGTTGATGTTTATCTTTTTTATCAAATTCTCCGGCAACAAAATTCTTCCTGCGTTATCCGGTTTAACTCTTACAGCGCTTGAAGCCAAAACCCTCTGAACGAGCGCAGCCTGCGGATCTGACAACGAAGTTTCGCCCATTCGTTGAACAAGGATTTCCCATCTGCGCGGTGGTAAAGCAACAAGGTACTGAGGTCTTGATAATGGCCAGGGCAGGATCATATACTCCGGCGCTGGGTCAGATTCTCTCCATTCGCTTGGTAATAAAACTCGGCGCGAAACATCCAACGTTCGGCGGTAATTATCCAGATAACCGCCTCTATGCTGAGGAGGTTGTGATTCAGTAATCATAAACAAAGGAAACAAATTTCATTGCTTCCCTTTGGGTTCCAGTTTTAACCAAATTTAGCCATTATTTACCATCGATTGCAACAAAAAAATCGCAAAATCTCATCTCTGTAATTGTAATACCTTTATTATCAATGTCTTATAAATTAAAAAATTTTTATATAAGTCCATACGCCTCACCCGCTTTTTCTCGCTTTTTCTCTTTTACCCGATTCAACCGCTCCGGATTCCATATCGCAAACATATCTACCATTCCAACAAGTTTTCCTTGATCAATCAGACCGGCTTCGTCTGCAAAATCTTTTGGTATAATAATTCTACCGGTTTTATCCATCTCAACCTGTGTTGAATAATAGCCTAACAACATTCTCAATGTCTCAGCCTCCGGGTTGCCAATAGGCATATTCATCAATTTGTTTACAACGGTTTCCATCCTCCCTTGTGGAATCATCATCAGACAGAGCTCATCATCCGGCGTCACTTCCTTTTTCCAAAGAACCATCGTAAATTCTTCCGAATCCGTCTTATGGCGCCATTGAGACGGAATCATTATTCGGCGTTTTTCATCAATGCCGTGCTCGTAATAATGGTTGTAGACAATAAAGCCCATTAAATTCTTAATCTATATTCCACTTTATACCACTTCATTACACTTTAATTATTAATCCCCCCATCATAGTTTTGCAAATAAAATTTATTCACATCTTATTCACAACCTTATTAACAATATTTTTTTTTAACTTTGTCCACGCCTATCCTTTTAAAACACCAGATTTCTCATAAGCAATTTCATCAATTATAGCCTGATATTTCAGGTTTTTTATGTTGATGAAAAAAATAAAAACCGACGTTGTGAATCTCGCAACGTCGGTTATTCAACAAATTTATTTTACAAAATTCTAACTCTTCAGTAACTCCATAACAACAGCCCGTTCTTCTTTAAGTTCATTTATTGAAATTTCAATTTTTGAACGAGCAAACTGGCTTAATGTTAGCCCCTGAACAATTTCAACCTTTTTCCCATCACTCCGGAATGGGAATGACGAAATAAGACCTTGCTCAACACCATAACTTCCATCAGAGCAAAACGCGACACTATGATAATCTCCTTTCGGTGTGGGATAAACAATTGACCTAACAGTATCGATAATTGCGTTTGCTGCGCTTGAAGCACTTGACGCCCCGCGAGCCTTAATCACAGCTGCCCCGCGTTGTTGAATCGTCATTACAAAATCGTTCTGCAACCAACTGATATCTTTTATTACTTCGGTTGTTGGTTTGCCATTTATTCTTGCATTTTCAAAATCCGGATATTGAGTCGCCGAATGATTGCCCCATATTGCGACATTGCTAACCTCTGTTATCTCAACGCCAGCCTTTTTTGCCAGTTGCGATTTTGCGCGGTTCTCATCAAGACGCGTCATTGCGAAAAATCTATCAGCGGGGATATCAGGTGCGAACTGTTTCGCAATAAAACAATTGGTGTTGCAAGGATTGCCAACAACAAGAATTCTCACATCACTGGCGGCGCTTTTTTGCAAAGCCTTGCCCTGTTCAATAAATATTTTCCCATTAATTGATAACAAATCTTTCCGTTCCATTCCGGCTTTTCTTGGAAATCCCCCGATCAACAATGCCCAATTTACACCTTTAAAACCTTCTTCTGGACTGCTTGAACAATGCACCCCTTTGAGCAGTGGAAAGGCGCAGTCCTCTAATTCCATTACTACTCCGTGCAGAGCCTTCATTGCCGTCTCAATTTCTATCAAATGCAAAACAACAGGCTGGTCATCGCCAAATATATCTCCCGCTGCAATTCTGAAAAGCAATGCATAACTTATCTGACCAGCAGCGCCGCTTACCGCTATATGGACAGGTTCTGATTTCATATTTATTTTATCCTTCCGCAAACTTACTAACAAAATTTATCAATAAAGTTACTTAACAAAAACATAATATCAATTTTTTTGTTTATATTTTTGATTTAGAACCTGTTGCGCATACCGTAAAAATTACAAAGATAGATAAAAATTTTTGTGAAGGAAAACATCTCTGCTCCCCAATTTTCAAATGTGGTGGGAGTCCTTGCTCCTTGTTAAAGTGGTGGGAGCATCCCTGCTCCCAAGTATTGAAATTGTCAGCAGGGATGCTGACATTAGCGTAGCACAGACATTCTTGTCTGTGACAGAGAGGAACACAGATTACACAGATGAAACAGATTTATTGGATTGGAATAAGGAAAAAAGAATTACAAGGGTAAATATACAGAATAATAATTGCATCTTTTTCATCCTTGTATCTTATAACCTTTTGTCTTGTA
>JAKPVM010000067.1 GCA_029572555.1 Verrucomicrobiota bacterium
AGCCAGAAGAAACAAACCACTATCAATACAATTCGGTTTATCATTGTGCAGAGCCCTGTTTAGCCGGAATGTTTAACACCTGTCCAATTTTCAATCTCCGGGAGTCAACACCCGGATTTGCTGACTGAAGCGCGTTTACGCTTACACCATTGCGTTTTGCAATAGCTGACATAGTATCCCCTGCTTTCACAGTGTATTTAATATATTCTTGAGACGGACTTTTTGCAATTTGCGGGGCTGGCGGAATTGATCCACGCGCATTTTCTACTCTGGATGGCTGTGATTGCGGCGCAAGAACGGCTTGCCCTCTCGCCATCAAATTTGAGTAATAAAACTGCCATAATTCAATCTGGTTTTTCAATTGATTATTCTCGGCTTTTATCCGTTCGTATTCCCTTAAATAAGCCTGTGCGCCGGGGTCGACAGCAAACGGTTTTGCAATCTCTCGTTTGCACGCAAGTATTTTTTGTTTCACTATTGGGGCATGTTCCGAATTAGATCTTAATTGAAGGAATTTGTCAAAATGATAAATTGCAATCGCTGGCGCATTTTCTACGGCGAGCTTTTGCTCATATAACAAGCCTAATTCAAAATGAGCAAATGCAGACCGCGGATTTGTTTCAAGCGCTTTTTCAAATTCTTCGGCAGCTGCGCGATAATTGAACGTATTTAAATAAGCTTTTCCCGCTAGAAAATGTGGATCGCGTTGTTCTTCAAGCCGGTTGTCCCCAGATGGAAGACAACCAGTTAACACAATCAAAATTAAGAACATCCGCGTTATTACCAATACTACTCTCATACAAAACCATTAAACATACTATATTTCATTAATCTAAAATGCAGGTAGAAATAAATAAAGAAAATTGAATAAAAAACTTAACGGCGTTTTTAAAAAGTGTTTTTTATTTTTGAAGCCAGATATCAACTCGCGGTGTATCCCAGTTATATGGCTTGCTTAATATATCCGGTTTGCCATCGCCATTAAGGTCTGCAACCCTTGCCTCGTGCCAGCCATAACCGGTGATAAATTCTGTTCTTTTGAAATTTCCTTTTCCGTCTCCGAAGAATATCAGCGCTAATGCCTTCGGATTATTCGGCACCTGTTTATTCTCAGACCACTTTGCCATTTCAGCAACTAATATATCAAAATGACCATCTCCGTTAATGTCCGCAAGTTGAAGGCTGTGTCCATGAACTATATTATCAACTAACTTATGATCGCGCCAATCACTTGAATTTAGCGGGTTGCCTTTGCATTCATACCAATTAACCGGACCGCTGGAATCTCCGGGTGAAATTACAATTTCTGGATAACCGCCTTCAATCAATTGACCGGCAAAGATAAGCCCGCCAACAGAACCGATTTTTATCGGGATAAAATTTGTCCCGCCTTTATATTTGAACCAGCAATTTCCGGCAAGCAGGTCTTTTATTCCATCGCCATCAATATCATAAGCCGACATTCCTTCCGGATACCGAGCAGCATCTTCACCTGCGCTACCTTTAAAGATAGGATAGTAGTTCCATTGCGTTGCCTGTCGTGGATTTTGTGGAATCTCTGCGATAAAAATTATTTTTGCACCTTGATTCCAGAAGGCAAGTTGCGCAATGCCTTTGCCTTCAAAGTCTGCAAAACATTGGTCGTGGTGCTGATGCGCCCCGCTGTTTTTAATAATGTGCCGTTTCCATTGAACATCTTCGCTGTGATTCGGATAAGGATTTTCCCACCACCAAACACAAGGACTCTGCCAATCACCGCCCATCACAATGTCTAAATCGCCATCGCCATCGATATCATAATATGCGCCGCCGGCTTCAATTGTCAGATATTCTTTTTCAATTACGTATTTAGTCCAACCATTCCCCGTTCGCCTGTACCAGACAAGCGCAGGTGCAACCTGTCTGAAACCGAGTATGAAATCGTTTGTCCCATCTTTATCCACATCAAGGACAAGAGCAGCGGTTTGTTGCTGTGATTTGCCCGGAACAGGCAGGTCGCCATTTTTGCTTGTCAGATGCAACCACTGAACCAAATCTTCTCCTGCAAAGCATTCACATAATACAAGAAAATACAAAAAAGTGGCTTTCATAAATTGCTGATAGTTTGACGAATTTTTAAGCAGGCATATTCACAAATAAAGATGGTGCGCGCTGCAGGATTTGAACCTGCGACCCCCAGTGTGTGATACTGATGCTCTACCGCTGAGCTAAGCGCGCAACTATTTTTTAAAATTAACTATCTAAATAACAAATTGCAAGAAATTTGATTTGAAACAAATCCGGGTATGGTGTCGGCATCCTTGCTAGAGATTTTAATCCCCTATATTTTAAAATTTCCTATTTTCTCGATGGTTTAAGATTGTCTATTGCGGGGATAAATATCTGAAATGTTGAATCCACTCCTACTGCACTGCGAACAACAATAAATCCGTTATGGCTCTTGACTATGGACTGGACTGCTGGGAGTCCCATTCCGGCACCTTTTCCAATATCTTTTGTAGTAAAAAATGGGTCAAAAATTCTTTCTATGATTTTCTGCGAAATTCCGCAACCAGTATCAATAACCTCAAACAATACATAATTACCGGGTTTAGCATTTATAAAACGTTGTGTGAATGACTCATCTGCCACATAATTCCTTGCTAAGATTTTTAAAATTCCGCCTTGTGGCATAGCATCTCGCGAGTTCAAACAAAGGTTCAAAAGCATCTGATTTAAATAACCACGATCACCTTCTATTTGCCAAATATTTTCTTCAATAGAAGTTTCAATCGTAATTTCTTTGGGGAAAGTTTGGTTTATAACACCGTGAACCTCTTTAACTATTATTGCAGGAGACAATATTTCTTTTTTAACTTCTACGCCGCGCGTCACAGCGAGAACCTGACGAATCAAATCTGCGCTTCGTTCTGCGCATTTTGTAATTGTGTTCAACAATTCTCGCGATTCAGGGTCTGTAAACTCATCTTTTAATAATTCGGCAGACATTATAATTGGCGTTAATGAGTTGTTTATATTGTGCGCTATCCCTCCTGCAAGAGTTGCAACACCTGTTAGCCGTTGCATTCTATGTATTTGAAAATCCAGTTCATTTTTTGCCGAAATATCCTGCTGTATGCAGACATAATGTTCAATTTTTCCATTATCAGAAACTATTGGTGTAAAAGTAAGTTCAACTGGATAAGTTTCACCATTCTTTCGTTTACTAACCGTTTTTCCCTGCCATACCTTTCCCGAGTTAATAGCTTCCCACAGAGCAAAGTAATACTCTGATTCATTAGCATCGGATTTGAGTATTGATGCGTTTTTCCCGATTAATTCCTCCTTTGTGTAACCACTCATCTTTTCCATTGCTGGGTTCACCCATGTAATAATGCGCTCACTATTAATTATCATAATGCCATTAGCAGCGGATTCAAGAGCAATGGATCGAATTTTTAACAACTCTTCAGCCTCTTTTTCCTTCGTTACATCCCAAAAAATTCCTTGAACTCCGATAATATTGCCGACGCCGTCTTGAACGGGTGATTTTAGAACCCGCACAAACATTCGTTTCCCATCCGGGGTTTGATGTTCTTCAATTGTATCAAGAGATGTCGCAGTCTCCATTATCTTTATATCATCGTCTCTATACTTCTTTGCCAAATTTTTTGGATAAAAATCAAAATCTGTTTTACCTATGATATCCTGAATTGGCATACCAAGCATTTTGCAGAAACGAGTATTCCCAAAAATGAATTTCCCTTCTTTATCTTTGCGAAAGAGTGCTTGTTCAATAGATTCAACAAGTGAAATGTATAGGGCATTTAAATCCGATATCTGTTTTTCAGACCGCCTTCTTTTTTCAACTTCTACGAGACTATTTAGACCATGACTGATATCGGCAGAGACCTCTTCCAATAATTTGATTTCAGTTTCATTAAAACGATCTTTGTCCGACGAATATAACATTATCGCCCCAACGACATCATCTTTTATAAATAATGGAAATGCAGCAGCAGATTTGAAACCCATCGATGAACCAAGAGACCACCATAGTTTAAGAGAGGGATCGGCGAGATAATCAAAACTAATGTAAGGTTTCCGTGTTCTTATCGCAATACCAGTTAAACCACGTCCCTCCGGCCTGTCATCGGCGTAAATTATTAATTTATCTAAATAACCTTTCGTCTTTCCATAACTTGCAACGGGAATGACCTGTTTTGTTGTTTCATCAGTAAAGCCAATCCAAGTGAGATCATAACCACCGAGATTTACTGCAATTTTACAAATCGTTGACAACAACTCTTCTCGGATATTACATCTTACAATTGCTTGATTTACCTGACTGATGAATAAGTATAGACGATTCAAACGATTTATTTCCTTCTCTGCGCGGTGACGAAATAGCGCCAGTTCAATGGCAGTCTTTAATTCTTTATCCGTAAATGGTTCAGTAATATAACCATAAGAGAGATTTTCCTTTTCTTGTTCCAGAATAGAGCTTCCCGCAGAGGAGGTAATAAAAATCACGGGTATCTTAAATTTATTTTTGATAGACTTCGCCAGTTCAATGCCATCAAATTCTCCCTGAATTTTAATGTCCATCAATACGAGGTCAGGCTTTTCTTTTTCAATAATTGTTAAGGTGTCTTTGGAACAAAGATTGGTAGATATCGGGAAACAACCAACTGATTGAAGTCTTTTGCATAAATCAATAACCGCAATTGCCTCACCCTCCACAATAAGAATACGTGGTTGTCGTAACTCTTGCATTCTACTTTGAAGTATTTTTTACAACAAATTAATCTTTCTGACAAGCGTTTATTTTATAAAGACAGTTCTAGTAGTGAACGGAAAATTATTCCCAGTCAGGGATTGATTCGAACTCCCAAATTTTTTCTACTGGTTGCCGTTTTCTTACAACACCATAACAAGAACCATCCACCATAATCTCAGGTGGAAAAGGACGGGTGTTATAATTTGACCCCATAACCGAACCATAAGCCCCGGTGCTCATTATAGCCAGATAATCGCCCGGCTTAACTTTTGGCAGAACCCTATCTTTGCAAAAATAGTCGCCGGATTCGCAGATTGGCCCAACTACATCAGCCTTAATCGGACCCCGTGAACTACGAACTAAAGGAACGATTTCATGATATGAATCGTAAAACGCAGGTCTAATAAGGTCGTTCATTGCAGCGTCAACGATGATGAAATTTTTGTGTCCAGTTTTTTTAATATATTCCACCTTTGTTAAAAGTACACCGGCATTACCTGCTATAAATCTGCCCGGCTCCAACAAAATTTTTAATCCAGTTTGTTTAAGTATCGGTATTAACCGTTTAGCATAGAGTTCAGTGGTCAAAATTCCTTTGTTTTCCGGTTTTTTCCACCACGTAGGTTTGCCGCTGACAAGGGCGTGGTTATAAACAATTCCTATACCGCCGCCAATGCTGAAAAACTCAATGTTATATTTGTTTTTAAGTTCAATAGCTATCGGCGCAACCTTTTTAACAGCCTCTTCAAACGGCTTGACTGAAGTGAGTTGCGAACCAATGTGCATTTGGATACCCTTTAAATGGATGTTCTTCAACTTTGACGCCCATTTATATACCGATGGGATTTGTCCAAATCCAATCCCAAATTTATTTTCATAAGTTCCGGTGGTAATTTTGGAATGCGTATGAGCATCAACATTAGGATTAACCCGAACAGCGACTGGTGCTTTAACTCCAAGTCTGCCAGCAATTTTATCTATTCGTTCAATCTCCGGTTGGCTTTCTACATTGAATGAATAAATATTATTTTCTAAAGCAAATGTAATTTCTGCCTCTGTCTTTCCGACACCGGCAAAAACGCAGAGTTGCGAATTGCCACCAGCCAAAATTACACGACGTAACTCACCTTCGCTAACAATATCAAATCCACTACCAAATCTTGCAAGAGTATTAATTACCGCGAGATTTGAATTCGCCTTAACCGCATAACAAACCTGATGGTCAATTTCGGTAAATGCAGAATTTAAGGCTTGAAAATGTCTAACCAGAGTTTGGCGGCTATAAACGTATAATGGCGTCCCAAATTCTTTAACCAGATTGGCAAGACATATATTTTCACAATACAATCCTTTGCCTTTATAATAAAAATAATGCATATATTTATTATTCTATTGGACTTCTGATTGCCTGAGGCAATCTATATGTTCAATAATGTCAATCAGTTAGGGGTATTTTTCAAATATAATTACTTTTCTGACAATATCTTTGCCCTTTCCTGATGATATTGGCTGGCGGTTATTTTATCCTCTTTATAAAGTTTTAAGAGTTCAGCGAGTCGTTCCTCTTTTGTCTTTGGTCCTGTTTGAACTGCGGTAGGTTGTGGTTTGGAGGCTGTTTCAGATTTTACTGATTTTTCAGATGTTGCAGATTTCGTAGTGGATTCTAATTCTTCTTTCGCCTTTTTTTCAGCCTTTGCTTTTGCGGCGGCGTCACGTTTTGCCTTTGCCTCTGCTTCTGACCTTGCCTTTGCCTCAGCGCGAAGTCTTGCCTGGTCTTTCGCATAAGCATCCCGTTGAGCCTTCAATTCAGCTCTTGCTCGTTTTTGAGCTTCAATTTTTAATTTTTCTTCGGCTTGTTTGCGGGCTTTTTCTTCAGTTAACGCTTGTTTGCGCGCTATCTTTTCGGCATTGACTTTTGCTTTTGCCTCTGCTTCGGCTCTGGCATTTAACTCTTTTTCAGCTTTTAATCTTGCTTCTGCTTCAGCCTTTGCCTTTTTCTCTGCTTCGATACGCGCTTTTTTCTCTGCTTCAGCCCTTGCTTTTGCCTCTGCTTCGGCGCTGGCATTTAACTCTTTTTCAGCTTTTAATCTTGCTTCTGCTTCAGCCTTTGCTTTCTTCTCTGCTAATGCTTTTTCTTTTTTAGCTTTTTCCGCATCAGCTTTGGCTGCAGCCTCTGCCTTAGCTTTGGATTCCAACTCTTTTTGTGACGGAGTAGAAGGAATAGCCACTTGTGGTTGAGGGGTTGGTTTAGGAGTAATAGTAAGTGGCTTGGTCCCAGGTTCTGGTTTTTTTATAGGCTGCGGTGTCGGTTTAGGTGTCGGCAAAGGTTGAATTACCGGTGTTGTAGGTTCTGTTTCCATTCCACGTATCCGAGTCAGAACCTCAGCCTTTGCTTGCGCTTCTTGTTTTATTATATTCGGGTCGTTTATTTTTGTGAGTTCACGAAGTTTAGCCGACGCCTCTTCCATTGCTACTAAATTCTGCTGGGCAACCTTTGATTCACCTGATATGGCGGCGCTAATTGCCTCAATTCTTTTTTTGTCGAACTCTTTTCTCAATTGTAATTCGGCATTGGCTTCTTCCGGTGTCATTACATTGGCTTTAAATTTCTCGGCTTTTCGCTGTTCTTGAATTCGTTTAGCCGCCTCTATCTTCGCCTGTGCCTCCTCTTTTTTCTTCTGCTCTTGGATTGCCTTGGCTTTGGCTTGCTCTTCGGCTAACCGTGCTTTTTCAGCCTTTTCTTTTGCTGCTGCTTCCGCTTTTGAGTTAGCAATCGCCTCTTTTTCGGCTTTTAACCTTGCATCAGCCTCAGCCTTAGCCCTGGCTGCTAATTCTTTTTCAGCCTTAGCCTGGGCTTTTTGTTTCGCTTTTTCGGCAGCTTCGACCTCAGCCCTTGCTTTTTCCTCCGCTTTTAATCGTTCTTTTGCTTCTTTTTTTGCCTTAGCCTCCACTTCAGCTCGGGCTTTAGCTTCTGCTTTTTGCCGTTCTTTTTCAGCTTTTAATTCAGCCTCCTGTTGGGCATTAACCCTTGTATCAGCAGAACGATTATCTGCAGTAAATCCAACAACAAGGCTTATAGCCAATATAATTGAAATTATGGACAGTCGTTTCATATTTTTTATTATAATTCAAAATCCGAATTAAATGCAACCCTAAATTAGCATTTATTCAAAATTAAATTTTCCCTGAGTAAAGTCAACGGCTGAATATACTCTCAAATGGATACACAAGCACTGATATAACCACCGTTTTCCATACTTCAAAACGACTAATTTTTATCTTGATTTCAGGGTTCAAAATTCTTTCTTTTGATAGTTTATTTAAAGTTTTAATTCCTATTAACAACGGAAGGGCGGTTGCAATTCTTAATTTTGCGTATCTTCTTGGAATAGTTCTTATATATTCCGCCCCCGAACCAAGGTACCCTCTCGCCTTTGTAATATAATTATTATATATAGGACGTAATTTGGGTTCGTTTTCCGAATACAATAAATCTTCTGGTAGTAAATTTTCCGTTTTTAGCACTTCCACAGGTAAATAGCAACGCCCTGTCCTTAAATCCCTTGCCAGATCTCGCAATATATTTATTAATTGCAATCCCTTTCCGTATTTTATGCCGTTGTTTATGATTGCCTGTTCATCCTTTTGCTGGAATGTAAAAAGGTGGTTTATGCAAATTTTAGTCCAGAATTCGCCAACGCATCCCGCAACAAGATATGTGTATTCATCAAGTTCTTCTTCTGTATCCAGAGCAACGATTTTCCCATTATGGGCGTCAGAAAACCGTCGTAAATCAAGTTCTTGTCCTCTGGTTATGCGCTTAATTACTGAGCAAATTAAGTCAATGTCTGAATCTTCAAAAGAACGCATCACATAGATTATCTTATCCGTGTTTTGCAAAAGTTTTATTTCAGAAGGCGAGCAATTAAATTTTTCAGCAGTTAAAAAACTTGATAGTAACGCCTCGCTATCTGGGTTTATCATTCCATTTACCTTTTCTCTAAATGCAATAAGGGTTTGAATTCGTTCTTCAAGAGGGATTGCCTCAGTATCAGCTATTGTATCTGCGATTCTTGCGATTAAATAAGCAACACTTATTTGAGGACGCACTGGTTTGGGCATCGAACGCAACGTCAGATAAAACGAACGCGACACCCCTTTTAGGATTTCATCAAGTTCTTTGTTGTAGACTGATTTTATTGCGTTGCTCATCAGCGATTTAAATCTTTCAGCTGTTTTTTCCATCGCGATATTTGCTTTTTAACCTCTCGAATTGATGGAGCGCCGACGATATTTCTCTTTTCAATTGCTTTATTCAAGTCAAAGACCTCAAAAACATCTTCCCCAATTTCAGGACAAACCGATTTAAATTCATCAATGGATAATTCATCAAGCCTTGTTTTCTTTTTCTCGGCAATTGAGACAAGTGTTCCGACAATATGATGAGCCTTTCTGAACGGTAAGCCCTTCATTACAAGATAATCGGCAAGGTCTGTGGCAAGCAACAAAGGATCGGATGCCGCTGAATTACATACCTCTTTGTTAAATTCTACATTTGTCATCATAGCGTTAAAAACATTTAAACTTGCCTTTATAGTGTCGGCGGTATCAAACATTCGTTCTTTGTCTTCTTGCAGGTCTCGGTTATAGGTCATTGGCAATCCCTTAAGCAGAGTCAACAACGTTGTGAGGTTTCCAATAACTCTGCCAGTCTTACCCCTTATCAACTCTGCGATATCCGGATTTTTCTTTTGCGGCATTAGAGAAGAACCAGTGGTAAATTCATCAGGCAATTTTATAAAATTAAATTCGGTTGTTGACCACAGAATTATGTCTTCTGCAAACCGTGAGAGATGAACAGCCGTAATTGATGATGCTGCGCAGAACTCAATTACAAAATCTCTATCGCTGACGGCATCCATAGAATTCTGGGTAACTCGTGGACGATCTTCTTCGTCGATAAAACATAAAATTTTTGCGACTGATTCGCGATTAATTGGAATGGTGGTGCCTGCAATTGCCCCACTACCAAGCGGACATTCATTGGTTCTGTAAAAACAATCGCAATACCTTTGATAATCCCTTTCAAGCATTTCAACATACGCAAGTAGATGGTGCGAAATCAGCACCGGCTGCGCCCTTTGTAGATGAGTGTAACCGGGTATGAATATCCCGATATTTTTTTCGGCAAGTCCAACAATCGTTTGTTGAAAATCCCGTATCTCCTTGCAAATACTAATAATTTCGTGTCGCAACCAGAGTCGCATATCAAGACTTACCTGGTCATTCCGAGAACGAGCTGTATGGAGTTTAGCACCAGCGGGAACACGGCTCGTCAATTCTGCCTCTATGTTCATATGGACATCTTCAAACGTCTCGTCCCAGTTAAATTCTCCTCGTTCAATCTCACTTGCTATTTGTTTCAATCCCTCAGTAATAGATTTGAGTTCTGATTTAGTCAAAATGCCAATTTTATGTAGCATCATAGCGTGAGCAATAGAACCGGCGATGTCGTATTCCCATAATCGCCAATCAAATGACACTGATTGTGTAAATTTAGTTGTTTTTTTCGCCGGCTTCTTTTCAAAGCGACCGCTTCGTGATACTGGTTTTCCTGTATTCATAATTAGTATTCAAACAGATTAGCAAGATTTCCTCATTTTATCCAAAATAAAAATGAACCTTGGACGACTTTTAATTAACCTTTTTTTCAAAGAGAATCAAACCGCCACAACGAGACGGGTAATCTTTTATAAATTTGAAGCCGTTCAGCGATTGTTCAGAATCATTCAATTTCACAGCCTTTTCATAACGATATATCACGAAATCAAAACCTATATTTTTTGCAAATTCAAGCGATGAGGTTAGATTTGCGTCTTCATCGGTCAACGGTTTGATTTGTCTGACTTTTGCCTCCCAACCAATTCTCTCAAGCACAAGCCCGATTCCATAAGGATACGGCATATTTGCAACCAGGACTTTTGCGTTCGGATTTTCCTGTTTTATATCTGTCAAACAAATTGTCCAATTATACCATCGTTCCCCGCTCTTTCCCCAGTCTGAACGTCTTCCCTGTAAATCTATCGGACTGAGCAAAATGTTTGAAACAAAAATTAATAAAATGATGAAGCCGATGAACCAATTTGATTTGGTTAATTTTCCCGTTAGCCCTTCGATTGTCAAAATACCAATTATCGGAACAAACATCAAGTTGAACCGCGCCAATCCTATCCACTGAGGATTCTCCAAAAAATGATATAACCAGATGCCAGCACCTAATATAAGGCAAATTAAAAAATTGTATCTCTGCTTTTTATAAAATCTCCAAAATCCAATTATTGCTGGCGCAAGTATTAATCCATATTGTTTAACCAATTGTGATAATCCTTCAAACCAGAGGGATAGATTTGCCAAATTTTCAAAGTGTAGTTGATAAGGTCTGTAGCCAGCCATATACCTTAAAATAAGATAAACTATACCGGGCAAAAGAATGAAAAGATATAGTTTTAATTCGGTTATTAAAACCGCTTTTGTCAGAGACTTCTCATTTTTTCTCTGGAACTTTTTTAGTCTAACAAGTAGTCGTACCAAACATAATAGAATCGCAATGGCAATACCTGTCTCTTTTAGAAAACAAAGCGCAACTGTTGCAAGAAAAGTAGCCGTTTTCCACAATTTATCCGGCGATAATCCAACCCAGCGTTTTGCGTCGTATAAAATAAATCCAAGCGCAGCTACAAGCGGCATTTCAAGATAAATTAGTGAACCGTGATATAACAATATCGGAATTGTGCATATTGCAAATACAATCAGGATAGAAAGCCACAGATTTTTAATTTTACGATATGTTAGAAGGAAAAATAACATAGCGATTGCATAGAGCGAAATCATTGGCAAAAACCGCAATATGCCAAACGAAAGCGGTTTTGTTTGTCCCCAATATTCATAACATAAACCGCCTAAAATTGCAGATAACCACGGTTGCAGACAGGGATATCTTAATGCTCGTTCGTATATCAATTCGTCATTTAAATTTCCGCTAAAGGATAACCAGCCAAATACAGCGCTAATAACAAGTATTAAAATAACATTAAGTTGATAAATCTTATTTATTGAACCTAATTCACCTCTAAATATAGCCGCGCTTACAATTAATATAAGCCAGAGTATGGCGATTATTGGCTTTGAAATTAAGCATAGCAGCAATAACTGACATATCTCAATTGAGATTGTATGATAATGCTCGTCTCCGCCATAAGAGACATCGGTTTCAAACGAGTTCAAGTAAATCAGACATATACCGACTGCAATTAGCAACCCGCAAATTAGAAAGCGAAAATTCTTTGAAGGATTTTTGAACCTGATTTTGGTATCAATAGGTTTTAAATTTGAAAACGATAAGAACAGAAAAACCCACGCAATACCAATTAAGGTAAGTGCGCCACCAATTATATATTTATGTTGCGCTGCAATCTTTAAATGGTGTGCGACTGATTCACCAACCGGTGTAAACAAAAACGTGAAAATAAAAAATAGAGGAACCGCTATTGTGTTTGTCCAAATAAATGCGTGACGGTGAAATATACAAAAAAAGAAGCATAATATATAACAGATAGATACAAACTTGATTGGCGAATAGGGACAAAAGATATAAAGCAGACAACTAACAAACAAGACTACTATTGATAAAATGTTTTTACGGCAAAATTCCATTAAGTTAAAAAATCTTACTTACGACCCATCTAATTATTTCCTGATTGCCCAACTGCTCTTTAAAGATTGTTATTTTATCTGGCGAACCAATGTCTTTATAAACTTTACGAAGTGTGTCTGTGGTAAAGAATTCTCCTGTGTTGTATAACAAAAGTGGCGATGGGGCTGATAGCGTCAGAACTCCTTCAAAACCGCCGATTCGTCTTATGCCCGGCACAAATAAATCGCGAACAAGCAGGACATTGTCATTATTTGAATTGAATTGGTTTGCATCGGCGATGAGCACGTCGGCTGATGGCGAGGCTAACATCGTCCAGAGTCCAGCGCGGTCATATCCATAAAGTAGGGCTTTATAGCCTTTGCTTTTCGCATATTTTACTGCTACCAAAATATCGCCTACCCGTTCCTGACAGTCAGTTCTGTTGTAAGTAGTAAAAAAGTTGGCAAAATAATTTCGTTTTGCCGCAGTTTTAATTTCAGAAATATTTCCAAATAAATCGAGCAATAGGACAGGAAACCCTCTGCCAATAAAGTCTGCTGCAATGTCAACAGGCATTCCATTGTTATCGAGAAATCCTTTTCTCCCAGAAGGATGAACAAGTATTGCCATTGTCTTATTGCGGCTGTTATCGGGTTCAAAAACTGTTATCGGGATTCTGTCTCCGCGCCCTTTAATGCCAATAAAAAGTTCGCGTTCTATAAATTTATTATGTTGTTTGACCTTTCCCTGTTCACTATCTAACGCCCCGAGCGATTGAACTTGCAAGGTATGAAGCCATGCAGGTGTCATCAAATTTTTATAATTGTTTAATGCGGATTTGTCTTTTGGCAAAAGTGAGTTGAATTGAGAGGTTGTGTTTTTCATCATCCATTGGCGCAACTCATCAACGGTTACGGTATTATCGGGAAGGCGATTATCCGGAAAGACTCGCAAATCAAGATTCGAAACCGCTGGGTATGGTTCTTCCTTATATGGTGTATTTTGTTTTAAAAACCATTTTCCAAACCAGGAATAAACTGCTTCGCGGGTGGTCTTGTTATAATTGTGTTCAAATGGCAAAACCTCGTAGTAAATTCGGTTTGTTTGTTTAAACAAACCGTAAATTCTGGCAATGGAAGGACCTTCTATTGTCATAAAGGTTTTAGTCCAGTCGCCTTTGGCAGCTATAAAAATCTGCGGTTTCGGAGCGGGAACGGCTGCAATTTCCATATTTGAATATTCAATCCGCAAGCCCGGCATATTTTCGCAAGAACAACCACCCTGCATTGAATGGGAAACCATAACCGTCGGCGCAAGGACTGCAAGCCTGTCATCAGCGGCGCCAAGCATAAATGTCTGCGTTCCTCCGCCAGATGCGCCGGTGCAACCAATTCGGGTTTTATCAACATCAGGCAAAGACATAACAAAATCCAATGCTCTGACGCTGTCCCACAATTGAAGCCCCATCAGGCTAATTCCCCATAACTGGTCAACATCATTTGTCCCAAACATCCGATGATACGAATAGCCTGTGGTTGAACCCGGCGAACGAAAAACCGTATCGTTATAACCCACCATATCATAAGAAAAGGCAATCATCCCCATCCTTGCAAAACTGATGCAACGCGCAGGAATACTCCCTGTCTCGGAGTCTTCAAGACGCCCATTTTTCCAATGACCGTGTGGATTTAAAATTGCTGGAAAAGGCACACTTCCTTTATCAACAGGACGATATAAATTGCCGCATAGATAAAATCCGGGCAACGACTCAATATAAACCTTTTCCACAGAAAAATCTTTATAAATCGTCTTGCCGAATACCGTCGCCTTTACCGGAGGTCTTTCCATCATTGGATACAACCCGGCGCTCACAAGCACCTGTGTTCGAATATCCTGCGCGCATTTTTTCCATTCAGACAGATTGTTTATCTCGGGAAATGTCCTTGGGGTATTCAAATCAACAATCTTATCGCCGCGCAAATCACACTCAGGTAAAGCGGAAGAATTTAAATTGGCCACTAAAAATATAAGACCTATGAACAGGGTTTTTATGAAAGTTTTCATTGGAGTTAGTTTACAAAAATTATAAACAGAAACAAGCAATAAAATAATTCCAGTATCCATCCTTTAAAATAAGATTCATCCCACATTTTACCTTTTGGTTAAACAATTATATACAATTAGTTCATATTAAATTGTATGTTTTGAATTCCAGCTGGGGATTGGCTCTGGGGTAGTTGCTGCTGCGTGGTGTTGAGAAAACTGATTTTGCTTGAAAAGAATTGTTTGTTTGTAAATACACCAGACAGATTTGAGAGATGCTTCGATTAATCCGCGACCTGTTGATTCTGCCGATCCAACCTCTAGAACTTCTGCTGTGCCCGAAAAAAGCCGTTCTTGCCAGAGTTAGTCACCGCCAAGCGCGTTTGATTCGTTCCTGTTGTTGCAACAAAGTTGGTGACGGAGATTCCAAATCCGGTCTGCAAATTGGTCCCCTTCCAAAGCGTGTAGGGGTTCCCATCGTAGGTCTGGATCACCAACGACACGGTATTGGTTATGGTCGGCGATATTTTCACAATGAAATTGGTGGAAAGGAAACTCACCAGACTCGTCTTCTTGTTCCCTCTCCCATCCAGCACACCCCAGTTGGTTTCTACCGTGCCAATCCCTTCTTGGACTTTCCAGGGTTCATCACGGAGCTCAAAGATGAAATATTCGATGCGGTTGCTGTTTGCCATCTTCACGAACTCGGACAAAAACCTGGCCTGGTTAGTCACACCGGGAACGATGTCAGGATTGTTCCAAAATGTGTTCGTGCCTGCAGTTGGCCAGTTGGCTTCGCCAATCTGCACTGGTTTTCCCGGAAAAGCGTTGGTGAGAATCCGCCACTGCTGGATTGTCCACGTGGCTGCGTTGCTGATCGGGATTTGCGCCCAATACGCATAGATGTCTGCTTGAATGAAATCACATGCCGACACCAGCGCCGGGTTGTTCAGAAAATTGGAGGGAATATCACGAGTGCCTACGGGAACGTTAGTGTGCGTGGCTGCCCGGACATAGTTGATGTTGCTGATCAGCGTAGAAGGACTGTAGCCCTGCAAAATGGATTCACTGCCCACCACCAGTCCGCGCGTGGTCGGATAGTTTTGGTTGCCTACCGCAATGAGTATGTTAATCTGGTTGGTGGTATCCTGAAAATTGGAGTCGCTGACGTAAGCGCAGGGATAGCACTTGATATTGTAAGTATTGCAGAGCGCGGGGATGTTTGACAGTGTGTTGTTCATGCCATAGGTTGTGATCTCCGAGGCAAGGAAGGCCACGCTGTGGGTGAGGTCTTGCGTGATTTCTGCCACGGTTGGATAGCTGCCGTAATTAGGGCTTTCTGTATCACGAAAAGGACCATACGCAATACCGACGAACGGCTTGAAGGAAGAAAGATTTATGGGCGCACCCCCTATCAGTATAGTAGCATGTGCCAGCCCAAGCACAATGGCCATCCTGATGATCTTTGATATCATAAACATGCAAAGCTTTGGATGGGGTATTAGTTCTGTCAAGTGACAAATTTTAAAATTCTTTTTCATTTTTCCTTTTCTATTTCATAATCTGGGGAATCCGAAAAGAAACATCTACTTCATGCAAGTCAAGAATGTTGGGGTGGGGTGAATCTCCACAATTCATCTCACATTTTGCCTTCAAATTAAACAATTATATACAATTAGTTCATATTAAGCGAGTTATTGATTTATTAAAAAATACTAAAAAATGAATCAAAAATATGAAGGAAAATTCAGTCACGAAAGTCGGTAATACAAATATCACATACACTAAAAAATAATTCACGGATTGGGGCGGTTTATGAGCCATTATAGGAAAGTATTTTGAACTTATAAAGGTCAAAGACTGGAGGTAATACATAAAAAATAGCCTGAATTTATCGGGATGATAACAATTTAAGATTAATTTCACGCTGGATTTACTGGGCGTTGACATAATGTTATTGTCTAAATGCAAAATGT
>JAKPVM010000124.1 GCA_029572555.1 Verrucomicrobiota bacterium
AACAAATACACCTTTGGCTTCTTCCCAGACAATCGGGAATGAACCATCGGGGTCAATGAAAGTGATATTACGCGATTCGTATTTGCGCAATAGTTCGAGAACCTTTCTTGAATCGTTTGTCATTTTAGACACCTCTCAGTATATCAGGCCAAATAATTTTATGAAGTTGCACTTGAAACCGCACTGGCAATCCATCTTTTAAAATCAACTGGGCAAGTTCTCTGCGGTTGATTCGCTTGTGTTCCGAAGGAAAAGGCTTTAAGCAACTTTGCGCTATTGATAACGGCTCTGCCCACGAAAATAATATCGGGCAAATGTCGTTCAACTTATAATTGCCAACAATTATCTTTGCCCACTCATAATCTTCAAACGATGCAATGACGAACTTAATTTCATCATCGGGTTTGAGATGATTTATATTCTCCCACCTATTTTTACTGGATTCACCGCTTGATGGGCATTTTAAATCCATTATCCGTTTAACCTGTCGTGACGTTATGGAGATATCGTGGGCGCCACTTGTTTCAAGCAAGACAGTTAAACCGACGTTGCAAAATCGTTCAAGCAAAACTGGTGTTGATGATTGAAGTAGCGGTTCGCCGCCTGTCACTTCAACAATTGGCAGGCGATATTTAAATTTATCATACGGTCTACTTAAACGGATTGCTTCGTCATAGATTTCATCTACTGACATCCTTTTTCCTTCGCTAAAGGCATAAGCCGTATCGCAGTAAGAACAACGGAGGTCGCAACCAGTCAATCTGATAAACACGCAAGGCAGCCCCGCATAAGTGCTTTCACCTTGCAGGCTCAAAAATATCTCGTTCACCATCAAGGATTGGGTCATAATTCAATTTCCGTTATAATAAAGCGATAATACAGGTTAGATATATCATCTGCAAACTTATGTCCTGATTTTTATGATTAGTTCGGCTGAAGAATCTATATCTTCCATAATACCGTTTTAACAGAGATAAGCGGGACACACAAGAGGAGAAAAGGAACAAAAGACATTGTGCGTTTTTTTACCCTGAATATCTGCACTTGTTAATTTTTAGTATTTGTGCAACAGACTTTAATACGTTGTTTTTATTATTTCTTTTCCCCCTCAAACTCAAATTTATTTTGAGTATTAAAATTAGAAATTTCTTTTATACGTCTTTCTGCTAATTTTATATAATCTTTGTTTATATCATACCCAACATAATGTCGCTTTGTCTTGATTGATGCAATTGCAGATTGCCCACTGCCAATAAATGGGTCTAAAACAATCTCGCCTTCAAAAGTATAAAGTTGAATCAAGCGGTATGGTAACTCCACCGGATAAGGCGCGGGATGCCCAATTTTTGTTGCTGGTTCTGCTGAAAAAGTCCACACACTTTTGGTAAATTCGAGAAATTCTTTTTTAGAAATTGTGCTTTTTCTTCCACAATTTTCTCTCGAGAACATTCCTTTAGAAAAGACCAGGATATATTCGTGGATGTCCCTTAATGTCGGATTTTTTGCGGAAAGCCAACTACCCCACGCCGTTGAAGGACTTCCACTTGAAGCCTTGTTCCATATAATTTCACCGCGCATTAAAAACCCCAGGTTCAGCATATCCTCAATAATGAAAGTATGAAGTGGAATGTATGGTTTTCTTCCGAGGTTCGCAATATTTATGCAAACTCTTCCACCGGGAACAAGCACTCTTTTAACCTCGCTACATACCCTTTTCAAAAAGGCTCTGTATTCGTCCAGAGTAAGATTTTCGTCATATTCTTTTCCTACATTATAAGGTGGAGAGGTGACCATTAAATGAACGCTATTATCTGGCAGTTCATCCATTTTTTCGCTTGTTTTATTAAAGATTTTGTCAAGATTTTGAAATGGAATAGCGTTTTCCGTATATTTTACGACCTCTTCCTTTGGTAAATTCTCATAAAGTCTGCTTGTATAAAAAGGCGTAGAATCGTGATTAATTCTACCGGGTGAACCGAATGCGCTTGTTTTTGTCCCGTCTTTTTTATTATAACCTTTCATTTATTCCTCTCTCCATAAATCCACCCATCTTTTATAAGAATTTAATTTTAAATTTGTCTTTAGCCAATTTATTTCAATTCTTTTG
>JAKPVM010000140.1 GCA_029572555.1 Verrucomicrobiota bacterium
CGCAGATTGATTTTGTAAAATAAGGGATAGACATTGCCTCAATGGTTTCTCCATCCGCCAACCCATAGACACCGCCCGGTTTTAGTGAAACAGCCGCAATATTTATCTGGCTGCCTGCACCACCAAAACTTCCAAAGCCGATTCTGCATTTGTCATCGGTTTTGTTTGCAACGAATGCCAGAGAATATTGTTTCCATTCTGTTGACAGGTTAATGTTCATAGACAATCCCATATTTCCCCACGGGTCATGGGATTGTGAAGCGCCAACAGATATCTGACGCGGTTTATTTGCCTTTGCCCAGAACGATAATGTGTATGACTTACCCTCTTCAAATTTTAACTGCGATTGATTTATTTGAATATGCCAATTTTCTTTTCCGGGATTAACAACTTCTATGACGAGCGCTTTTCCTGTTGGCGAAACTGCCTTTGCCTGTTGCGGAATGTCATCGACAAATTTACACAACGCCTTTGCGCCGGAGTGTTGTTCCAGTATCCATTTATCCAATCCATTTTCAAATGTGTTATTACTCAACATCTCTGCGCCAAGCGGGACTTCGCCTTTGCTCCATGCGGATTTCAAGGAGGCGGTTTTGCCATATTTATTTTTTAGCCACTGGTTCCATTGGAGTTTGATTCCGTTCAGAAAAACTTCGGGTAGATTGTCCACATTGTTCCCGAGCCAGGAATGGATAAGCCCCTGTTCGTTATTAATTTCAACAAATGCAACAACCGGGTCTTCGGTATAAGTCAACTTAGTATATGGATTGCGATGAGTAAGCAACTTGCGAGCATATTCTTTCTGAAGTTCAATTTGTTTTGCATCAAAAAATCCAACTATATGTCTGTCTTTCCAGTCTAACTTTTCGATTTCTGGTGGCAATCCATCAGCGGCGTTGAACGGACGACCAACAACCAGATTAATATTTGCATAAATTCCTCGGGATTTAAGTTCATTGATAAAATAATCCATCCTGTCCAGAGCCTCCGGGGAAAGTTCGCCTGAGGTTTTTGATTTTGGGTCGCGAATCCCGTTAGGCCAGGCGCCTGAATCCATGTGATGAAACCGCGCAACGTTTATGCCGAACTTAGCCAATCGTCCAGCAACACCGGGCGCATCTTGATGGCTGGGCATTCCACCAGCAAAACTTAAATTGACACCAAAAAATCTAATCCTTTTTCCACCAGTATAAAAATGACCTTCTTTGCCTACTGTGACGAAGCCGCTTTTGCCTGCTGGCTTGTTTAGCAAATATGAAACATCTGTGATTGACGGAGAATCATCATTCCACGGCAGGACAAATGGAAACAAATCAGGCTGGTTGTCATCTTGTTGCGCGATTAAAGAATTTGCGGCGACGACAACAGCAATAACAATAATATTCCTTATCTTCATAAGGCAGATTCTTGTAATTTTTAATCAATATATCAAGCCTATTTCTTGGATTGAGATTAGAAGTAATTTTAGAAGTTTTTATCTATTTGCTGTGTTTTTTTCCGCGGACAAATTTGTCAATTGAACGAGCGCATTTTTTGCCATCGCCCATAGCTAGAATAACAGTTGCGGCTCCGCGAACAATATCGCCACCGGCAAATACGCTCTGTATGTTTGTCATACCATTTTCGTCAACTTTAATATAACCTCGTTTGTTGACTTTTAATTCTGGACAAGTAGTGGTTAGAAGGGGATTAGCGCGAGTTCCAATTGCCACAATAACAACGTCGCATTCAAGTATGAATTCTGAGCCGGGAATGGGTACCGGGCTTCGTCTGCTGGAGGTATCTGGTTCGCCGAGTTTCATTCTTTGACAACGCAAAGCCTTTACCCAATTCTTGTCGTCTCCAATGATTTCAATCGGCGCAGCAAGAAATTCGAACTTGATACCTTCTTCTTCGGCGTGATGGATTTCCTCAGCGCGCGCTGGCATTTCTGCCTTTGTCCTTCGGTAAACAATGGTCGATACTTCGGCACCCATTCTTTTTGCAGTTCTAGCAGAATCCATAGCGACATTGCCACCGCCTATTGTAGCGACCTTTTTTGCTTTGATTACCGGTGTCGGTGATTTAGGAAATTTATAGGCGCGCATAAGGTTTACACGCGTTAGGTATTCATTTGCAGAATAAACACCTTTCAAATTCTCCCCGGGTATATCCATAAAAATTGGAAGCCCTGCGCCGTTTGCAATGAAAACCGCATCGAATCTCTCTTGTAATTCATTTAATGTATATGTTCTGCCAATAACCACATCGCATTCAATTTTAACACCGAGCAATTTTAACCGATTAACCTCTTCGGCAACTATTTTCTTTGGCAATCTGAACTCCGGGATACCATAAACGAGGACTCCGCCGGGCTGATGCAACGCCTCGTATATTGTAACCTCGTGTCCGAGACGGGCTAACTCACCGGCAGCAGTCAAACCAGCGGGACCTGAACCGATAATCGCAACTTTACAACCGCTTGGAGGATTATGAGGTGGATTGGCTTTGTTCATATTATTATAATACCAATCCGCAACGTATCGTTCTAAATAACCGATTGCCACCGGTGCGCCTTTTAACCCGCGAATACAAACCATCTCGCATTGTGTTTCTTGTGGACAAACACGACCAGTAATTGCAGGCAACGCATTATCTGAAAGCAGACTTTCCGCAGCCGCTGCAAGGTCGCCTTCACTTAAATATTTAATAAATCTTGGAATATTAATCATCACCGGACAACCAGTTATGCATTTTGCCTCTTTGCAATGCAGACAACGTTGCGCTTCAATCATTGCAATATGTTCGGGCAAACCCAAGTTAACCTCGTTGAAATTATGTATCCTGATAGCCGCACTCTGCTCTGGCATCTTCTGCCGATTTATTTGTAGTTTTTCTTTGGCTGAAATTTTTTTGATGTTTTCCATTTGCACTTTAAAAAATAGCTATGCTGGATTGGATTTTCCGAGACCGATTTTACACTCTTCCTCGTGAGATTCTAATGCCTCTTGTTCATAAGGACGGTAGGTTGTCAATCTATCCATCAAAAGATTAAAATCAACAAGGTGTCCATCAAATTCCGGACCGTCAACGCAAGCAAATTTATTCTTTCCACCAACCTTAACTCTGCACCCTCCGCACATTCCGGTCCCATCCACCATAATTGGGTTCAAAGAGACGATGGTTTTGATTTTAGGACCTCTCGTAAGTTCGGCAATAGCCCTCATCATTGGCACCGGACCCACTGCATAAACAATATCAATCCCGCCATGTTCAATTAATTCTTTAATCGCTTCTGTTACAAAGCCTTTTTTTCCATAACTACCGTCGTCTGTGCATACGACTACCTCACCGAGTTTAGAAAGTTCTTCTTCAAAGATTACCCACTCCTTAGAACGCCCGCCAATGACGCTGATTATCTTGACACCGTTTGATTTTAAGCCGCAAGCGATTGGATAAACCACTGCCGTTCCTACACCTCCACCGACACATACGGCTGTGCCGGATTTAATTAATTCAGTCGGTTTTCCAAGCGGACCGACAATGTCAAGAATGAATTCCCCGACATTCATTGAAACAAGTTCCTTCGTTGAACGGCCTACCGATTGAATTACAAGTGTGATGGTTTCGCAGACCGGATTTGCATCGGCAATTGTTAAAGGTATTCGTTCAGAATTTTCTTTTGCTCGGACAATTATGAACTGCCCCGGTTGTCGGATTTGTGAAATTCTCGGGGCTACAACATCAAGTCTTGTTACATTTGGACTAATTTGTTGTTTTTTTACAATCAGATTCATTTTAAAAATTACTTTATAAAGAATAACTTAAAGTTAGTTAATCCGCAAATATTTGAGATTTGTATGTAAAGGTCAATATTAAAAATTACTGACTTGTAGTTTGGCTTTTTGAAAGGCTATGTGGCAGGTCGGCATCCTTAGTGGTGGTTCTAATACTGTGAAGCAGGGATGCTCCCACCACATTAATCAAAATTAATTAAAACAGGATTTACAGGGTTTTTTTATTTAACAGGGATATACAGGATTTACAGGATATTTTGTAAGATAAACAAGATACAAAGATAAACAAGATATAATTTTTTATCCTGTATATCCCTGTTAAATTTCTTTTCCTTCAATCCAATAAATCTTTTTTATTTGCGTGAATCTGTGTTCCTCACTGACACAGACAAGAATGTCTGTGCTACTGTTGTGTGGTGTCAGCATCCCTGCTGACAATTTCAATACTCGGGAGCAAGGATGCTACCGGTACATTTGGAAACAAGAGCAAGAATGCACCGGTATAAGTTAATAATGGCAATGAACAAAATTGTTTGCTGTGATGGAATAGCAAACTAAAAGATTATTATTTTGACTCTTTTACTTTAGGCGGTTTTTTGGGGACAAATGCAGCGACTAATTTTTTTGCGTCGTTGATTTGTTGTTGGTTCATTAAACCCTCAAGTTTTTTAAGACCTTTTGCGGCTTTGCCTTCGCCTTCCGCAGCGGCAAGCGAGAGCCATTTATATGCCTCAACATAATTTGGTTGAACACCTTCGCCAGTCCAATACATAAAACCTAATTTTTCCTGCGCATTTCCATAGCCTTGTTCTGCGGATTTTGTGTACCATTTAATTGCTTCCTGGAAATTCTGAGTAACGCCCATTCCCTCGTGATACAGTAGTCCGAGTTGATATTGAGCCTTTGGATGGCCGGCTTCTGCTGCTTTTTGGAACCATTTTGCGGCAGCAACCAAATCTTTTGGCATACCATCGCCGTCGCGATATAACTTTGCTAATTTATATTGGTCTTCTGGTGTGCCTTTTGCTGCTGCTTCTTCCCATACTTTTATTTGTTTTGTGGTTAATATTCCGGTAGGTTTTTCACTTTGTTGCTCGTTCTTACCGCATCCAGTTAAAAATAAAACCGCTGATAATGCAGTAAAAATTGTTGCTATCTTTAAATTGCTCATAATAAATAGATTGTCGTTAAACCTAAATATAGTCAAAACATTTTGACGAGGTTAAATTTTAATATATTCATTTTGCGGTGTTTTTTTCCAGGATAAACATAGTTTAGCGCCTGTTTAAATTTACTAAAAACAGAATGGGTTTTTGACTTATATAGGAAATTAGAATTTATTGTGAAACTGCAGGATTGCTTGACTTTGAGCAGTTTTAATTGTGAATATATAAGAAAGGGCACGTGGCGGAATTGGCAGACGCGCGGGACTTAGGATCCCGTGGAGAAATCCTTGCAGGTTCAACTCCTGTCGTGCCCACCAAATCTCAAAAATTATGAATGCGATAAAATCAATCGGTTTAATGGGAGGGATGACAGCCTTTTTAATTTTAAACACTACACTTAACAGCGCAGAGATTGTTTACGCAAAAGATGGAAGCGGCGTTTATGGATATAAGGACACACCTAAACTTCCCTGGTGTGGATATTGCGTTCACGACCCCGATATGCCAGCGCCTAAAAAGATAAATCCGGGTACCGCTGGGGTCTCCGTATTACCGTACACTCCGCCATCAGACGCCGTTGTTTTGTTTGACGGTAAAGACCTCTCAAAGTGGGAGAAAACGGGGTGGAAAATTGTTGATGAATGTATTGAGGCGGCTGGTGGTAGTTCACTGACTTCTAAGGAAAATTTCGGGGACTGCCAGATTCACCTTGATTGGATGGTTCCAAAAGATTTCAAGGGAGCGTGGTATGACAGAGGGAATAATGGCGTTTTGCTTATGGGGCTTTATGAGATTCAGATTTTTGATTCATACAACGAGAAAATTTATCCTGATGGTCAAGCGGCTGCAATTTATGGTCAGACTCCGCCACTTGTAAACGCTTGTCGTCCACCGGGCGAATGGCAAACCTTCGACATTATCTTTACGGCGCCAGTATTTGAAAATGGGAAATTGGTAAAGCCCGCCCGCGTAACTATGTTTCATAACGGAGTGCTTGTGCACTTAAATCAAGAAATTTACGGCGAGACAGGGCATCGTATTTTGCCAGAATATAAACAAAAAATTAACCGCGGTCCTTTGATACTATATGGACATAACTGCCCGGTGCGATTTCGCAATATCTGGGTTAGACCGCTTTAAATCTTTACTTTAAATTCTTCTCCTTTTTTAAGGGACAAGGCAAAACCAGCCAAAAGTTCAGGTATTTGTTCAAGGTCTTTAAGGCTTACAATTTCAACTGGCGAGTGCATATATCTGTTTGGGAGGCTAACGAGCGCGCTTGGAATACCGCCTCTTGTCCAGAATATAACATCTGTATCAGTTCCGCTTGTGTTTGACATTGCTTCGCGCTGAATATTGATTTTCTTTGCTTTTGCAATAGTTTCCAGTCTTTCCACAACAACGGGATGATTACATCCTCCAAATGTTAATGTCGGTCCTTTCCCAATTTTTACATCGCCGTGTTTAGCCTTATTCACCGTCGGATAATCTGTAGCGTGAGTTACATCAACAACAACTGCAACGTCAGGTTTTAATGAATAGGCAATTTGTCGCGCTCCGAAAAGACCGACTTCTTCCATAATATTAGAAACAGCGCAGACCTCAGCCTGTAATTTAGAATTGTTTTCCTTTAACAGACGCAAGGTTTCCGCAACTGCAAATGTCCCGATACGATTATCAAATGCCCGCGCAACAACAATATCATTTCGCAAAATCTCAAACTCATCATTAACAGTTATGGGGTTTCCAATGTTGACAATTTTTTCTGCCTCTTTTTTATTAGATACTCCGATATCAATAAAAAGGTCGCTGATTTCAGGGGGTTTCTTTTCTTTGTCGTTTTTAACAAGGTGCGGAGCAACATTTCCAACTACACCTTTGACAGGCCCGTTTTTGGTGTGAATTGTAACACGTTGGGCTTTTGTAATAGCCGGGTCAATGCCGCCGATTTTTCGAACATAAATGAAGCCGTTATCATCGATATAATTGACAGTGAGGGCAATTTCATCTGCGTGCCCGGCAATCATCAATCGCGGTGAACCGCCTTTATTCAATACAGCCACGCAATTGCCATAGTTATCGCTGAATGTCTCATCGGCATAATTCTTTACATAATTAAGCCACACCCTTTGACCAGCAGTCTCATATCCCGAAGGACTTGCTGTATTTACCAGGTTCCTTAAAAATTCAATTGATTCCTTTCGCATAATGATAAATCTATATGATTAACATTTCACTGTCCAGTTACTCCAATGCATCAGATGAGAGATATCTTAATGCGCCACAGGTTCATTACTACTCAAATTTAATCTTTTACTTTCTCGACAAGTTTAATGTTATTTGCTACCAACACATTGTGCGTTCTGATTTGCTAAAAAATGTTAGCAGGGTTGTTGTTAAATTCGGAACGGGGATATTGACTGATGAGAATCGTCAACTTGATTCCAACCGAGTGGGGCAACTTGTTGCACAGGTGTCCGAACTACACAGCAGCGGAAAAGAAATTCTTATTGTAACTTCTGGCGCGGTTGGCGCTGGTATGGGGATATTGGGATTTAAAAAGCGCCCTGTCCAACTTTCAGAACTTCAAGCCTGTGCAGCTGTTGGACAATCTCGATTAATGACTATTTATACCGAACTTTTTTCAAAGCACGGCATAAATGTGGCACAAGTTTTGTTGACCCACGACGACGTTGAACATCACGATAGACATCTTAATGTAAGAAATACCCTTGTCACCCTTTTAAATCATCGTGTAGTCCCCATTATAAATGAAAATGACGTTGTATCTACTACTGAACTTAAATTTGGAGATAATGACAGATTATCAGCCCTTGTCGCTACGCTTTTGCCAGCAGATTTGCTTATCATTTTAACATCTGTTGATGGTTTAATTGAAAATTACGGCAAACCAGATGAGCGGGTAATTCCCATTGTTAATAAGATTGATAGTAATACTGAAAAACTCGCCGGCGGAACGGTTAGCCATCTTTCTGTCGGCGGTATGAAGACAAAAATTGAAGCCGCAAAAATCGTCGTAAGGTCAGGTATCCCAATGATAATTGCAAGCGGTAAAAAGAAAGACACCCTCGCAAATATCTTTGCCTTGAAAGAGGAAGGCACTTTGTTTGTTCCGAATGAGAAGAAGTTAAAAGGCAGAAAAAGATGGATTGCGTTTTTCCATCATCCAAAAGGTACCATCTTTTTAGATAATGGCGCAAAAATTGCGCTGAGAGAGAAGGGAAAAAGTCTGTTAAAACCGGGAATTATTAGATGCGAAGGACAATTTTCCGCTGGCGATGTGATTATGATATGCGACATTGATGGCACTGAATTTGCGCGAGGTATCACAAGATATTCAGCGGAACAGATTTGCTCTAATGAAAAGATAACCAATGAGGTCGTGCATAGAAATGACCTTGTTATATTATGAAAAACCAGAATAGCAACGAGTCAGAGATTCAAAAACTGCGCGAGGTAGTAAAAATATTGCGTTCACCAAACGGTTGTCCCTGGGATAAAAAACAGACTCATTCAAGCCTTCGTTATAATGCTGTTGAAGAGGCTTATGAACTTGTTGATGCAATTGAACAGAACAACGACGACGAATTGATCGAAGAACTCGGTGATTTGCTATTGCAGGTTGTATTGCACTCGCAAATTGCTGAGGAACGAAAGGCGTTTGACTTTGATTTGGTTTGCAAGAAAATACGGGAGAAATTAATTTCAAGACACCCGCACGTGTTCGGGGATTCAAATGTTCAAACGGTAGATGGCGTTTGGTCTCAATGGGAACGGTTAAAACTTTCCGAAAAGAAAGGAACGTTGAGTGAACGCCATTCTGTTTTTGACGGCATTCCAAAATATTTACCAGCATTGATTTATGCAGAAAAGGTGTTGAAAAAGTCAAATCGAATCGGAATTTCTTTGAAACTTGTAGATGATGACGAATTTAAAGACAAACAAGAATTGGCGATGATGTTATTTTCACTCGTCCAAATTGCGCATTCTAAAGGTTGGTCTGCTGAAGCGTTGTTACGTTCTGAAATTAAAAAAATAGAGAAAAAATTAAGAAAAATTGAATCGCAAACAGCCCTTAAAAAATCCGAAAGCAAATCGGTCAAAAAAACAAAAGATTAAACTAAATAATAGATATGAATGACTCTCGTTTTATTAAACTGGCAAAATTGCTTGTTGAATATTGCTGCGCAATAAAAACTGGCGACCGCATCCTCATCGATGTAATGGATTCGCCTGATGATTTTGCAATCCAATTGATGCGAACTGTTCGTTCCGTTGGTGGAATCCCCATTGTTGACATTAAACACAGCAAACTCACTCGCGAAGTAATGCTGGAGACAAATGCGGCTCATAGCAAACTTGTAAAAGAAATTGACCTCTTCCGTATGCGCAAAGTTCAGGCATACATCGCCGTACGGGGGAGCTATAATTCAAGCGAAACCTCAGATGTGCCAACAGATAAAATGCAGTTGTATACAAAGACAATGAAACCGGTGCTTGATTATCGGGTCAATAAAACCCGCTGGGTGGTGCTGCGCTGGCCTACGGCTTCTATGGCGCAGTCTGCAAATATGAGCACTGAGGCTTTTGAAGATTTCTATTTTAAAGTTTGCACAATGGATTATCCAAAAATGGCGAATGCAATGAAGCCATTGGTAAAAAGGATGATGAAAGCCGATAAGGTTCACATACTTGGACCCGGAACCGATTTATCTTTTAGCATAAAAGGAATAGGCGCTAAGGGGTGCAATGGAAAGTTAAATATACCTGATGGTGAAGTGTTTAGTTGTCCTATAAAAAATTCGGTTAATGGAGTAGTTCAGTTTAACACACCAACAGTCTATGCAGGCGTAAAATTTGAGAATATTAGATTGGAATTTAAAGATGGAAAAATCATAAAAGCCACAGGCTCAAATGAGAGAAAATTAAATGAGATTTTGAACACAGACCCGGGCGCTCGCTATTTAGGCGAATTTTCGCTTGGATTCAATCCATACATTGAAAACCCAATGTGCGACATTCTGTTTGACGAAAAGATTTCTGGCTCCTTACATTTAACGCCGGGACAGGCTTACAAGGTCGCAAATAATGGCAATAAATCCGCAATTCACTGGGATATGGTGTTAATCCAGCGCAAAGAATGGGGCGGGGGAGAAGTATGGTTTGACGGTGAATTAATCCGCAAAGACGGTCTTTTCATCCCGGGCGATTTAAAAGGATTAAATCCGGAAAATTTAAAGTCAGAAAATTAATGGATAACAAACTGCAATAGCGGATATAAGTGTTAAAGCAAAATTAAGTAAATGAGACTGAACCTCTTACCGTCGGATACGGGCAAAGATACTGCAATAAAATTAGACAACAGTCTGTTTAAAAAGCAAAAAAGCAAATAAAAAATTATTTCTCAGTTAGTTGAATATTTTCTTGGTTATTATAGAGTTTAATTCAGGTAAAAAATTGAGTATGTATGGCGATTCAATTTTAAACCATAATGGATTTAACTTTGTTTATTAAATACTACTTTTTGCGCTTACATCCTGAACATTTGATTCTGATTTAAGGATATTTATAAATTGTTTTAAAGCAGGTGATAAGACCTTATTCTTTTTATACATAACCGCAAGGGGACGGTAAAATTGAACGTCGGATATTTTTACAGCCACTAATGTTTGGTTTGCTATTTCCTGAATAATTGTGCCTTCCGGGACGATTGCTACGCCCATATCAATTTCAACCGCGCGTTTTACAGTTTCGATATTGTCAAATTCCATCACAATTTGCACATTAACATCATTTTCACGCAGTATTCTGTCGGTTGCCCTTCTGGTGGGGATATCGGGTTCAAATCCGATAAATTTTTCTCCTGCAATATCTTTTAATTTTATAGATTTTTGTTTTGCAAATCGATGTTGAGGGTGGCAGATGAGCACCATTTCATCTTTTCTAAACGGAATTATTTCAAGCTTCGGATCCCGAACAGGATACGCAACCATACCAAGGTCAACAACATTGCTCAATACATCTTCGTATACCTGGTTCGCTCTTCTATACTCGACGTGAATATTAACGGTGGGATAGGTTTTTAGGAATTTTTTCACATACGGCGGTAGTTCATGCAAACCGATGCTGTAAATTGTTGCAATTCTGATTGTCCCAGAAATAATATCTTTAATTTCTTGTAGTCTACTTTGCAAAGCATCGTATGTTTGAATCATCTGTTTTGCGTATTCATACAAAATTTCCCCTTCGCGAGTTAAACGAAATCTCCTTTTGCTTCGTTCTATCAAAAGTGTCTTAAACGCCCGTTCAAGAGCGCTTATCTGTTGACTAACCGCCGATTGTGTTATCCCGTTAATTTGCGCAGCCTTTGTAAAACTTTCACCTTCAGCCAAATCACAAAAGACTTTTAAACTCTCGATTTGCATTTTTTACAATAGGATTAAATTTTTTAATAATTTCAATTAATGATTTAGGATTACTTATTTAAAAATATTAAACATTGTCAAGTGTAATAATAAAAATATAAATTCTATGAATTAAAAATTCTTATAAATATCCGACGTTTTACTATTAAAAATTTTAGTATCAATCTATTAAATTTTGAAAACATTCCTTCTAATTTATAGCAAATTCTGTGTATATTAATCAGATATCTGCGCTAATAATTCAGGTTATATTATAGATGTCTTGCGAAATGATGAGAGCAAAGATATATTAGTAATATGCCGGGGGCGTTCCGGTTTCGACCCGGGAGATGAGCCAGAAGCGGCATGCCGAGGATGATCCGTTGGCCTCGTAAATCATCGGATCAAAAAAACAAAAGCCAACGAAGAATTGGCACTCGCGGCCTAATTAAACCGCGACATTCACCGTTAGACACCGGCTATGACGGATGAATGAGGCAGCCGGTTGGGAGAAACGCGGAGTCACAGCGCGTTTTTCTGAAAATTTTACTGCTGACTGGGTTGTTTAAACTGTGCCGGGACAAGTTTAAGCAACCGAGATTAATTCCCGGATAAGCATGTAGTCGCAACTGGTAAATCTGCCGGGGACAGGGGTTCAACTCCCCTCGCCTCCACCATATTGAATTTTCCGCCTCGTTCACTTTCAAAAAGATAGTCGTTTAAATTCTTACCAGCGATTAAGTTCTGAAGTTCGGTTTTAATTTTTTCCGGGAAAATAGTGATTCTGTCCTTTTTACCCTTGGCGTTTTTAAGATGGATAGTTAACTCTTCTAAATTAACATTTTTTACTTTTAGATTAACAACTTCGCTAATTCTTAATCCGTCGCCATAAGCCAAAGAGATTATCAATTTATGTTTTGGGTTTCTGATTGCGTCAATAATGTTTTTGATTTCTTCTCTTGAAATTTCCTCGTATATTTTTTCTAAATTAAATTTTTTAAAATCAAAATATTCTTTTAAACAGCCGAGATAAGCCTTTATAGTTTTGAAACTATAATTTCTTAATTTTAATTTCCGCACTGTTTGTTCTAAATATTTTTGTTGCATAATTTTATAGAAATTGGTAGACTATAATTAACCAAATGATTGTTAGTATTTTGAATAATTATACATTAAGTTCGTATAATATGCATCAAAAGGTCGATATTATACATTCAATTCATATTGAAATAAGTTATACGCAATTTCGACCCCGTAGATTTGAAAAGGAAATCTATAAATGTGTTTCATATTCAATTAAAAGATGTGGTTAACATGGATAAAATAAAAGTAGCAATTGCTGGTATAGGAAACTGTGCATCATCATTGGTACAGGGAGTTGAATATTATAAAAATGTGGATGAAAAGAGTGGGTTTGTTCCCGGAATACTGCATAATATCTTCGGAGGTTATAAAATAAAGGACATAGAGTTTGTAGCAGCCTTTGACGTTGATAAAAATAAAGTAGGAAAAGATTTAAGTGAAGCGATATTTACAATACCAAATTGCACTCTCAAGTTTAGCAAAGTTCCAAATTTAGGTATAAAGGTTGAAAGAGGACCTTTAATAGATGGGCTTGGGGAAAATTTGAGGGGAGTAATCCCCGTTGATACTCACCAAGAGGCGGTAAATATAGCTGATGTATTGAAGAAGAGAGGCACGGACATCTTGATAAATTATCTTCCAACTGGGAGTAAGAAGGCGTCTGAGTTCTATGCTGAGCACGCTTTAACCGCAGGATGCGGATTTATAAATGGAATCCCTGAATCTATAGCTTCGGATCCGGAATGGGGGAAGAGATTTAAAAATGCGGGATTGCCTTTAGCAGGAGATGATATAAAATCACAAGTAGGAGCGACCATAGTCCATAGAACACTGATAGATTTGTTTATAAAAAGAGGTGTGAAAATTGAAGAAAGCTATCAAGTTAACACAGGTGGGAATACAGATTTTTATAATTTGTCGGAGAAAACAAGATCAGAATCCAAATTAACTTGCAAGTATGCTGCCATTCAAAGTTTAATTCCGTATAAAACATCAGTAATTATATCTCCATCAAATTATGTAGAATTTCAAGGCGATAATAAAATATGTTATATAACCCTTAAAGGAAGAATATTTGGAGGTGCCCCTCTTACAATAGATGTTAAATTGAATGTGGAAGATTCTCCAAACTCCGCCGGTGTAATAATAGATGTCATAAGAGCAATGAAAATTGCATGTGATAAAGGTATTTCAGGCCCACTAACAGATATTTGTGCATACTATTTCAAAAATCCCCCTGAGCCATGCTCTGATGAGGATGCTTACAGAAAGGTGAAGAAGTTCATTGGAAGAAGTTAGATAAAATAAATCAAAGTGGAAAAAATACAATCAGATAATTTAACTAAGATAATAAAGAAAGGGATGCGTTATCTGGTAAAGGCAAGAAATGAAAGGCGGGCAGCTTGGATTTTGTTTTGTCTCGGTACATTTATTATAATTCTCTCGGTATTACCTCGATTTTTTGGTTTGCTGATAGCTTATGTGAGTTTGTTTGAAAACATTGGTGCAGCACTTATTATTCCATTCTTGGTGTTGAAGGTAACTGAATGGGTATCAAAAAAAGAAGCAAAGATTCATGAAGAAAAGCCTGAGGAACTCCCGCCCCTAATAAAAGATATGGAGTCAGAATTTTTAAGAATGGGGATAAGTTTAAGTGATATCTGGGCGTGTGAGACAAGCTCAATTACGGGAGAAGATTTTAGGAAAAGTATATTGAAGGCGGATCCGAAAAGATTAGGTGAAATATTGAAAAATAACAAAGTTTATACTGCAATTACCGAAAAGGCTAGAGAATCTAAAACCCGCTTGAGTTTTAAGTTTCTTTTTCTAGACCCCGACTCAGAATTCCTTACGCAACGGGAAATTAACGAGGATGGGAAAAAAAGTGGCCGACTTAAGGAAGAAGTAGAGTGCACCCAAAAAGTACTTAAAGCTATTGAAGAGGCTATATCAGTATTAGGGTCAAGCATTGAATTTAAGTATCATACTTATAATTTTCTTCCAACAATCTCCCTAATTTGTGTAGATAAAAGGATGTTTATAGGACCATACCTTTACGGAAAGCAAGGTTATAAAACTCCTTGGATAGAGTTTTCAGGTGAGGAAGAAAGCGAAGCGTATTTGGAATATAAAAACGCATTTGAGGATATATGGAATAAAGTAGAAGCACAGAATGACTCAAAAAAGTAGCTCATTATTGAAGTCATTGAGAGGTTATGAAGATATCTCTTGCAGGGATGACCAAATGACTATACATAAATGGAGGTGAATTATGTTAACACCTTGGGGTCGGAACTCTCCGCTCCCTTCGGTCGCTCTAACCCCTTCGGGGTGCTTATAACATGGGCTATGCAACTCGCTTCGCTCACCCAAATCAACTAACGCCGACTTCGTATAGCCCAATACGTTATATGAAATATTTATTGGCTACCCTTTTACTAAAAACAAAGTAATATGAAAAA
>JAKPVM010000139.1 GCA_029572555.1 Verrucomicrobiota bacterium
AAATCCATTTGATTAAATCCCGTCTCAACAATAAACGCAACAATGAGACAAATTCCACATCAAAATGTCAATAAAATAAACTAATTTATCGCTTGTTAAATCAGCGAATATAAATAATGCGAGAGGCATAAAGCCACCTAAACTTATACTAACGGTTCACTCATTAAAAACAAATAAATTTGTGGAGATGTTTTACGATTTATCGCCAATTGATTTGCATATTATATCAAGAACACTGCCTAACATCCTTGCAAACGATTGTGTCTTTGTGAGCCCATTCTTCGCTTGGATTGGGATAATCAAGCGTGTAATGTAATCCTCTGCTCTCTTTTCTTTGTAAAGCGCAATTTATTATTAATTCTGCAACAATAGCGATATTTCGGAGTTCTAAGAGGTCGCTTGTTACAGTAAAATCCCAGTAATATTGTTGAATTTCTTCCTGCAAATTGGAAATTCGTTTTTGGGCTCGTTGGAGTCGTTTTGTTGTTCTAACAATACCAACGTAATCCCACATCAAACGGCGAATTTCATTCCAGTTATGGGAAATTACAACCATTTCATCTGGATTTTGTGCATTACCTGACTGCCACTCAGGAATCTTGACGTTAAGTTCCGGAAGTCGGTTTTGAACTATATGGGCGGCGGCTCTTCTTGCGCATACAACCGCTTCAAGCAAAGAATTGCTTGCCAACCGATTAGCGCCATGAAGCCCTGTACAGGAGACCTCACCAATTGCGTAAAGCCCATCAATACTTGTTAATCCATTGACGTCAACTACAACACCTCCGGATTGATAATGAGCCGAAGGAACAACGGGTATCGGCTCTTTTGTCATATCAATCCCGTAGCTAAGACAGGTTGCATAGATATTTGGAAACCTGTTCATCAAAAATGGAGCAGGTCGGTTTGTGCAATCAAGGACTACATATTCTGCGCCACTCTTTTTCATCTCCGAATCAATCGCCCGAGCCACAATATCTCGTGGGGCAAGCGATTTTAGGGGATGATACTTATCCATAAACTCCTCACCTTTTATCGTCTTTAGAACAGCACCCTCCCCTCGCACTGCTTCTGAAATTAAAAAAGACTTCGCTTTTGGATGATAAAGACAGGTTGGATGAAATTGAATGAATTCCATATTTGCAATCTTTGCGCCAGCTCTATACGCCATTGCTACACCGTCACCTGTGGCAATATCCGGATTTGTGGTATAAATATATACTTTTCCGCATCCCCCCGTTGCAAGGACTGTTGCTCTGGCTGAAAACGAAATAACCTCACCGGTCTGTTTGTTCAAAACATAAGCGCCAATGCAACGATTTTTACCGGGTAATCCCAATTTTTTAGTGGTTATCAAATCAATCGCAATATGGTTCTCATAAATGTGGACATTGGGTTCTTTTGATATTACTTCAAGCAATCTTTGTTCAACTTCTCTTCCTGTGGTATCTTTTGCGTGCAATATTCTTCTTTTTGAATGACCTCCTTCCCTGCCAAGGTCATATTCTAATGTCCCGTTTTCCTTTTTTTCCCCAGCACTATCAAATTGGATTCCTAAATTAATTAATTCTTTTATACAATCAGGGGCTTCCTGAACAATTTGTCTTACGACATCTTCCTTACAAAGACCAGCCCCGGCAACAAGGGTATCGCGAACGTGTAATTCAAAAGAATCATCCTGAGTAATTACCGCTGCTATTCCTCCTTGAGCATAGTTTGTACTGGATTCAGCCTTATCCTTTTTTGTAATTATTGCAACCTTGCCATACTTTGCCGCTTTAATAGCAAAAAACAATCCTGCTATACCACTCCCTAACACAAGAAAATCATAACCTTTATTATTCATATACAGACACAATATACCATTACTTCATAAAAAGAGTGTCAAACAATCATTCTCATTCATAAAATCCGTACTGATATGCTGTATCAAAAAGCGCAATAATATTTTCTGGTGGAACATCAGCCTGAATGTTGTGAACATTGTTAAAAACATAACCACCGCCGGGTTTAAACGTAGATATATGCTCACGAACATTCTTCGCCACTTCGTCCGGTGTCCCGCGAGGGAGAATATGTTGCGCATCACATCCACCACCCCAGAAGACGAGTTTATCCCCAAAATTGCTTTTCAATTTTTCCGGATCCATATTCTTTGCGCTTGTTTGAACCGGATCCAGAATATCTATCCCGTTGTCTATCAAATCAGGTATATATTCAATACAAGAACCGCAAGTGTGATACCATATTTTCGCCTTGGTATTAGATCGTATATATTGAACTAATTTTTTCTGACGCGGTTTGACAATTCTCCTATAAATATTCGGACTGAACAACGGTCCTTTTTGCCCAGCCAGATCGTCGCCAATCATAATGACATCAACAACATCGCCGACTTCCTTAAGAAACAGGCTGAACCAGTCAAACCAGAATTTAAGAGTTTGGTCAAGCAACGCCTCGCAAAAATCCGGTTGTTGGACAAGGTCGCACATCCATTGTTCAAGTCCTCGCATATACCAACAAGTCTCGTAAACAACACCAGAAATGCCGCTCACAACGGCATAAGGCGTCTCTTTTTTTAACATCAGGGCTTGTTCACGCAATCCTTCAAACCTTGTCGGGTCGTCACCTTTTGGAAATGGATATTCCTTAATATCATCAATTGTAGCATTAGCAAGTGGATGGTAAGTAATATCCATATAAAGTGGGGTATCGTCTGGCATAGACCAACGCACCCCGAATTCATCTACAAGGTCATACCATACCTTGTCATCGCGAATTGTTTTAACAATCTCGCCTTTGAACGATAAACTTCCTTTTGCAAATATATACCGAGTATCAATCTGAAATCGTTCAAGAACCGCTTCGCAGGGACGGGCTAACTGCTGAACAGCGTCCATTATCTTAATTTCATCTCTTATCCCTAAATAATCTATCAATCTTTCATAAGCTATCTTATGGATGCCAGTTTGGTTTCCGCCGAGGTCAATTGGCACACGGTCGGGAATTTGGTGATTAAGCGCTTTCAACAAACGCTCGCGCGAAGTTAATGTTTCTTTCTTATTCATTGGGATAACAGATGTTAATTTTTTTAAAAACCAATCATCTACAAATGCGGAAATTATCTCTTATAATATTATCACATTTTGGATTCAAAAAAGAACCATTCCATTATTTCAGTTCGCTCTTCATTCGTAAGGGCATGAATTTCTGGAAAAGTTAAATTCCGTAAAATCGGATAATTGCTATATTTTAAACCCTCTGTTTGAATTACAGTCAAATTATGTGTTTCCTTGAAACGTTCTCGCAAAGTCGGTGAAATTGCTCGGTTTTTAAAATTATGGACTTCAACTAAAATGTCGGCTTTTTTCAACATCGGCGCCTTCTCCGGGTCTAACAGTTCAAGTTCATAACCTTCACAATCACTGAATACAAGCGCCTTTGACTTGACAGGGATTAGTTGGAGGGTCTCTGGCTTACAAAAATTGCCCAATTTTACGCGGTTATCAACACGATTTAATTTTGCAAGCGCAAGACAATCCTCAATCAAAGGTTGCTGAATATCAAACCCATAAACGATTGTATCAGACTTTCTTAATGCAAATCCGATTACATAATAGCCTTCGGCGCAACCGACATCCACAATTTCACTGTATGGTTTATTACATATCTTTTCTATTACTGGATGCAGATATGCCTCGTATGCGCCAATAATCTTCTCAAACTTATTTGAAGCCCACCGTTCGTCGTATTTCATTCCTTTAAACGGTCCCAGTGTTACCTCATTCCCAAGCAACCCAATCTTTTTCAGCCTCTGTTCGGTTAAACGTCGCCTTTGACGCAACCTTTCATAAGAAAGAAAATCTGCGAACTTGCCAAAAACATTAACACGCAAGAGAATCTGTAAAACATCTGAGAAAATTTTTCTAATTAAATGCTTGAATTTCATTTTAGAAATATTAAAAAGAACTTATATTTTAAATCAAGCCTCATTTTGTGTATAAAAGTTAAATTGAAAATTATTAATTTAATTTTTTTAATGCTTGCAAATTTATAAAAATTGTGAAATAGTGTTTAAAAATGATGGCACTGATGACGTTCAAGTCAGAGTCCTTTTGTTTGAACCACAAAAAAGATAAGACATTATGAAAAAACTAAATGAATCGCAGGTGGTGGAAATGTTAAATTGTTTAAATGTGTCCCCAAAACGCAATAATATAATTCTCATATTCTTTTGCGCATTTCTGTTCTCCACATTAAATGTATTTTGCCAATCACCTGCATCTCAACTTAATTTTATTCATACCCTTGATTACGATGCTTCCACAACCCATGGAGACACCCCCTCTTCGATTGCCATTGGAGACGTCAATAGCGATGGCTTCAATGACTATGTTGTCTCTCACTCAAATGCTGGCGCTCAAGAAATATCCCTTAGAATCGGCAACGGTGATGGAACTTTTTCTGCGTCTGGGGATATAAATGTGGGAGGAAGGATAACTTACATTACATTAGCAGATGTAAATTTTGATGGCATACTTGATATTGTTGCGGCAAATGCGGATTCAAGTTCGCTTACTGTATTGGTTGGAAACGGCAATGGCACATTTTCCGCGCCAGTAAATTATTCACCTGGCGCCGGAATAACTCCGACAAAACTTGTTGTCGCCGACTTTAACCATGATTTAACCAACGATGTAGCAACTATAAACGATAACAACACAGTAACCATATTTTTAGGCCAATTTGACGGTACACTGATTAATCTTACCAATTACACTGTTGGTATTACTCCATCATTTATTATTGCTTGCGATTTAAATAGAGACGGAAAAAAAGACCTCGCAATCGCAAATAAAGACGATAATACAATTTCAATACTTTTAGGTTATGGCGATGGAACATTTGCATTAGCGCAGTCCTATAATGCAGGTGCCGGAAGCAATCCTGTGTCAATTGGTGCGGTTGATGTTGATAGCGATAGAGATCTTGATTTACTTGTAGCAAAAGAAGGCGACAATCTAATTAGCATTTTTTTAAATAATTCGTTTGGTGGATTCAACCCGAGCTCAAAAACAATATCATTAACCTCGCCTTCCTTTATCCTCGTTGCAGATTTTGATTACGACAAAAAAGAGGATTTCGTTGTAACGGATTCAAGCACAATGAATGTTACATTCTTTCAATCAATAGGAAGCTATTTTGCCACAGGCGTGTCTGTAGAAGCGGGAACAGTACCAATAGCTATCGCAGTTGGCGATTTAAATGGTGATGAAGTTGTAGACGTCCTTGTTTTAAACCGGGATTCTCGCGATGTTTCAGTTCTAATCAATGAAACCCCGGTCGCTCTTCCAACAAGCGCCACCGGATTTGAAGACAATGATATATTGGTTACACTTAAGACCACTGATTTAAATGGCCTTACATATACTATTACTCAAAATCCGGCTCATGGAACTCTTTCTGGAAGTGCGCCGAATTTAACCTACACTCCATCGAACGATTATTTCGGCGCTGATTACTTTATATACAAAGTAAGCGATGGAATAATTACTTCTATTACAGCGAAAGCAAGCATCTCGGTTGTTCCTGTTAATGATGCACCTGCATTTACACTTATTAATGATACAGTAACAGTTTTGGAAGACGCCCCAGTGCATTTTATCAACAACTTTGCCACAGATATATCAAAAGGCGCTTTGAATGAAAGAAGTCAAGGCTTACGATTTACTTTAGAAAACAACAATCCAAGTCTTTTCCGAATCCAGCCTTATATGACTATTTTAGGAAGACTTGTATTTATGCCTGCAAAAGACGCAAATGGCACCGCCACAATTACAGTTAAACTTAAAGATACCGGTGGCACCGCAAACGACGGCGTTGATGAAACAACCGATGAATTTACTATCGAGGTTCTACCTGTAAACGATATGCCAACTATTCGGATTGGACGAAGTTTGGTTGTCAATGAGGATTGCGATCCACAAACTTTTGTGGGCTGGGCAACTGGAATAACCCCCGGTCCGGCTAATGAATCAGACCAAAGCGTCGAGATGGTTTTGTCAACCAGTAATGACAGTCTGTTTGCAACATTGCCATCAATTAATCCTAATGACGGTACACTGACGTTTGAACTTGCTGAAAACGCCAATGGCTATGCAAATGTATTTGTTTATGTTCAAGACGATGGCGGAATAGATAATGGCGGCAAAGATAGAACCCCGGTCAAAACTTTTAGAATTACCATAAGGGCAGTAAATGACCCTCCATCATTTGGTATAGTGAGAGAACTGATTGAATTGCCTAAGGCTGACACGTCAATTAAAAATTATCAAATAATTGGTAATATTTCATCCGGACCAACAAATGAATTTGCACAAATCATAATATTTCAGGTCCTTAATAATACAAATATGAGTATGTTTTATATCCAACCGAGAGTTTCACCACAAGGCGTCCTAACATTCAGAGGTAGAGGTGTGGCAAGAGAAGTAAACCTGTTCATAAAAGCAGTGGATAGCGGCGGTGCTGCTTTTGGCGGTAAAAACGTTTATACAAACGAAATACCAGTTACAATTCGTTTTACTGAATAATAATAACCAAACACATACATGGTCTGAATTGACGAACAGATACCTTTTAGACCTATCGGTATGGGCTTAGTTGTCTTTTAGATTATATATCCGTATTTAAGAATTTCAGCAACTTTTTCGCCAAGTTCAACCGGATGTCGGAGGTCGCCTTTTTCTTTGGCATACATGGCTGGTGTATGATGGAATGAAATTGCTCGGATTGTAATAACTTCGCGTTCGACTTTGGCGCATACTGCCACAGGCGACTGGCATCCTCCACCCATTGCCCGCAAAAATGACCTTTCAGCCGTCACACATTGGGATGTATTGTAATGATTCAAAAGCCGACATATTTCTTCAATTCGCCCATCATCGGATCGAATCTCGATTCCGATAGCGCCTTGACCTGCTGCTGGAAGCATCTCATCAAGTTCAAGCCTTCTTGCAAAAAGACCGTCAGGAACGGCATCGCCTAACAATCGTCCATTGCTATCAATTGTAAAATTTAATCGTTCCAACCCCGCATAAGCAAGAACCATTGCCGAAAGTTCTTTTTGTTGCGCAATCTTTTCAAGCCGTGTCACAATATTTCCGCGAATTGGTTTAATAATGAGTCCTGGATTTTTTGCCAATATCTGAACTGCTCTGCGGGTGCTTGTGGTAGCAACAATATCGCCCGAAGGAAAATCTTCAAATTTCAAAATGCCGTTGGCATTATTCTCAAATTCTCCCTGACGATAAATAAGGGTGTCGCGAACATCCGCCCTTTTTAATACTGCGCCAAGTTTTAAATTAGCGGGTAAATCTGTGGGAAGGTCTTTTAGACTATGAACAGCCATATCGGCTTTGCCTTTTATTAAAGCCACCTCAAGTTCTTTTGTGAACAACCCTTTTGGTAACCCCACAGCGCCCTGCACCAGAGATGCTCGCTGCAATTTATCCCCTGTTGTTTTGATTATTTTTACCTCAAATTGAAGATTCGGAAAACATTTTCTGCATTGTTCTCGGACAATTTCAGTCTGCGCTAATGCCAAAGCGCTTCCCCTCGTGGCAATTATTATTGGTTCAGTTTTCAATATTAAATCCTTTCAATGATGTTTTGAGTTTATATGACGCAATAGTTCATCTACTTTTTCCCTTATAATTTTTTCACAGTGTTGCGTATCTGCTAATCGTTGTTTTAAATAATTTTCCGCAATTTCCCGTAAATCGTCGATATCATACAAATAGACATTTTCAAATCCTGTAACGTCGGGATTTATATTTCGCGGAACTGCAAGGTCAATCATAAACAACGAACGATTCTTCCTTTTTTGAATCGCATTAGATATCTTATGACGATTCAGGATATAATTCGGCGCAGAAGTGCTGCTTATAATGATATCCACATCGCTAATTTTATTTATAAAATCTTCAAAAGGAATCACTGTTCCATTAAATTCTGACGCCAGAACGCGGGCTTTTTCAATTGAACGATTTGTGAAAATAATTTCTGACGCTTCGCGAGATACAAGAGCGCGTGCAGATTTTTCCGCTGTATCGCCAGCGCCAATTACCAAGACTTTTCTGGATTTAATGGTTTCAAATATTTTCTCAGCAAGTTCTACAGCCACAGAAGCCACAGAGATACTTCCCTTTTGAATATTAGTTTCAGACCGTATCTTTTTAGCCACATTAAAAGCGCGTTGAAATGAGCGATTAAGAAAATTTCCAGTATGTTTACCGGATAAAGCGATGTCATAAGCTTTTTTTAATTGCCCAAGAATTTCAGTTTCACCAAGAACCATTGAATCAAGCCCGGAAGCCACGCGTAAAAGATGAATCAGACTATCTGGTTCGCTCATAGTATAAATTTCACTGTTTAATTGCGCGGAAATATTGCGAGATTTAATGAGAAAATTAACTGTTGTATCAATCAGCTGACCTGCTGGTTTATCGCCTGCCGCGTAAACTTCCACACGATTGCAGGTAGAGAGAATAACAGCCTCTGAGACTATCCCGCCTGAGCGAAATGATTCAAGAGCCTGTGGCAGTTCTGCGTCTGCAAATGCAAATTTCTCGCGCATCTCAACAGACGCCGAACGATGATTTAATCCTGCAACTACTATCGACATTTTTAAAAAATCTTACAATCTTATGAAATATAATCTACGGATTATGAATCTTTGACATTAGATTGACTCCCCAAAAAGTAAGCATTACAAATGCAAAACTTCCAATAGCGCCAATGGCAAGCCGTCTGGTTCCCCAGGAGAAAAACCGATACATCGAAATTAAAAAGAGATAAACCAACCAGACAAATATTGCCCATTGGACTTTAGGGTCGCCTCGAAACCTTAATCCTTCGGGCGGTTTCAAAGCAAATGCACCAATAAAAAGCCCTATCGTTAATAAAATAATTCCTGCTACCATAGTCTCAAACATAACCGTTCCAAGCCTTTCCATTGACGGCAAATTAGAAAAAAAGGCTGAAACCTTATTAAATTTAAGATTATGGGCGCAACTTAAAAACATTATTCCGCATATCCCTGAAAGTCCGAATAATCCGTAAGCTAATAATATTATCGTTGCGTGCAAGTTCACCCATAAACGAGAGTTGCCTCCGAACAGATTCTGTGTATGGTTATCCATCCCCGGCATATATGCCAATAGTCCGAGAACAAAAACAAGCGGAGCCACATATACCCCGAGAAAACGGAGACGTGGATGAAGTCCAAGAAATAAATAACCTAACAAAATTGACCAGGAGACAAACAAAATCGCTTCATAAAGATTGTGGACAGGACAATGAGAAAAAGAGAGACCGCGCATAAACATCGTTAGAGTCTGAAAGCAAAATCCTGCAAACAAAACCAAATAATTTATGCGGTCATCTCGTCTGAAACCAGCTCTAATCAGGAATATCCCGTATATCAGGCTAATCCCGTATAGAACAATAGCGATTAAAAAACTGCCTTTTTCACTCAATCCAATCACAATAATAAGATTATTCCCATCTTAATTGTATTCAAGCGGGAATTATTGATTTATACAATAACCAATAGTAAAATCAATTATGCAAAAGCGAATATTGCCAGTTGCAGTAACAATTGCCGGTTCAGATAGCGGCGGCGGCGCGGGAATTCAAGCAGATTTAAAAACCTTCACTGCACTTGGAGTTCACGGCGCAACAGTTATTACCTGCATCACAGCCCAGAACCCTAAGGCAGTTCTTGCAGTTCAAGAAATTTCACCCGAAATTGTTACCAAACAGATGCAGGCTGTCTTTGAGGAATTAAAACCAACGGCAGCAAAGACAGGGATGTTATTTTCCGAACCAATCATAAACGCGGTGTCTGACTATCTAAAAAACAAACCCTGCCCGCTTATAATCGACCCTGTAATGGTATCAACGAGCGGAGCAACTCTTTTAAAACCAAAAGCAATCTCAACCATTGTAAATAAATTATTTCCGCTTGCAGATTTGATTACACCGAATTTAGATGAGGCTTCTATCCTTCTTGAAAAAAAAATAAATACCGCAAAAGAATTCAAACAATCAGCGCGCGATTTATATAATAGATACAGGTGCCCTGTTCTGCTTAAAGGCGGACATTTTGAAGGGCATTCAAATGTCATTGATTTGTTTTATGATGGAAAAAAGGAATTAACATTTTCTTCTCCGAGAATTAAAAATGTCCACACACACGGTACTGGTTGCACATTATCTTCTGCAATTTGCGCCTATCTTGCTCTCGGTTTGCGTCTTGATAAAGCGATAGAACAGGCAAAAAATTACATCAATGGCGCAATTAAATATAGTTATAGGATTGAAAAGCACACAGCACTGAATAATAGTTGGGTAAAGAAACATAATTAAAAAATCAGGCTTTATTACTTTTCCAAAATCCTAAAACCAAACCAATCGCAATAATAATTCCGCCAAACAGTTGTCCCCAGTGAAGGCTTTCTTTTAAAAAAATGGCTGCCATAGGGACGCCTGCTATTGGTTGAATAAAAATCGTTAAAGCCACAATGTTTACATCCACTTTTTTTAACACTCCCAACCAAACCCAGTATCCAGCAACCGTGCATAAGATTGAAAGATAGCCAAATAACAACCAATGATTAAATGATAAATAATGAACCTTTGAAATAACCGCCTCACAATCAAAACATAGATTTAATGCTGTTCCACTTAAAAGGGCGATACATAAAACTTTTCCGGGATCGGCATTTTTAACAACAGGTTTGCCAATTATTGAATAAGCAGTTTCGCATAACAAAGAGGTGATAAACATCAAACTGGCGCCAAGTCCAGTCAACTTAAAATCTTCTCTCCAAACACCGTTTAAAACCGCAACTCCACACATACCAAGCACAAAACCTATCCATCTTCGAAATGGGATAAGTTCCTTCAAAAATATTGCAGCCAAAACTGAGGCAAGCATAGGTTCAAACGCCATTAGTATTGCAGAATTTCCCGCCCCGCCTAATTTGTTTCCAGCCACCTGAAATCTGTGTCCAAGACAGAACACAATGCAACCCATTATTATCGCTTTTATAAAATTAACACCTTTTGGCGTGTCTCCTTTGAAGAATTTCCATAGCATAGCCATAATGATGCCTGCAAGTCCGAATCGGATTGTTACTACAACTCCAACTGGTAAAACATCTCCGAGCACTTTATAAGCAATCAAAGTCCCTGCCCATATAACATTAAAAAAAGCTAATATTAATAAGTATTTCATACCCTAAAAGTAAACCTGTAATGAAAATAAAATGTCCTTATTCCTCGTTGTTTAAAATCCAGTTTGCGGCTTCAAAGATATCATCGGTGATAATTGCCTGTTTTAACTTATCTTGATTTTCCATCTCGGTTTTTTTCCCATAGCCCGTTCTGACAAGAATGGCTTTCTTTACACCTGCGTTCCATCCACATTCAAGGTCTATAAGTTTATCCCCGATGACATAACTATTTGAGAGGTCAATGTTAAATTCATCGCGCGCATCAAATAGAAAAGCAGGTGACGGTTTGCGTCCACGACTTTGTTGGTCTGGGGTCTCAGGCGCAATATAAAATTTTTTAATATAAGCACCCTCTTTTTTTAACAAATCTTGAATATGCGAATTTACTTTGTGAACATCTTCCATAGAAAAATACCCGCGACCAATACCGGATTGATTTGTAATAACGATTAACAAGAAACCGGCATCCTGCAACTTTTTTAACGCAGCGGTTGACTTTGGAATAAGAGATACATCTTCAATTTTATGAATATAATTTTTCTCTTCAATTATTACACCATCGCGGTCTAAAAAAATTGCCTTATTTTGATTCGTTGAATTTTTCATTCGAAAATATTTGAAGAGTTAAACTGAGTGGGTTCCGCGTCCGTCAGCCCCTTTTCCATCAAGGTCAATCAGAATGTCTCTTGGTTCTGCGCCCTTGCTTGGTCCAACAATTCCACGCCGTTCAAGTTCGTCCATTATCCGCGCTGCTCGGGTATAACCGAGTCTTAATCGCCGTTGAAGCAGTGATACACTTGCTTTTTGTTCGCTTCTGATGACTTCAATGCATTGTTCAATAATTTCCTCATCCTCATTATAACTATTTTGTTCCATTCCAAAACCACCGCCAGATTGTTGAAGCTGCTGATGGATTTCCAGTTCATAACTCGGTTTACCCTGACGCGAAATAAATGCTACAACTGCCTGAATTTCCTGATCTGTTATGAGAGCGCCCTGCGCCCTGACCAATTTTGCGGCGCCCGGCGGTAGATAAAGCATATCGCCTTTTCCTAATAATTTATCAGCGCCCATCGCATCAAGAATTGTCCGTGAATCCACCTTTGACGCCACCTGAAAGGCGATTCTTGCCGTGATATTTGCTTTGATTATACCAGTTATAACATCCACACTCGGTCTTTGAGTCGCCACAATTACATGAATACCAGCTGCCCGAGCCATTTGCGTTATTCTTGCAATAGCCATTTCAACATCCGCAGGGGCAACAAGCATCAGGTCGGCAAGTTCGTCTATCACAACCACGATATAACTAAGTTTATCCGGTATCACAATTTCTTCATCGCGCGGGACAACAATTTCTTCATCAACTTGAACAGCAAATCCCTCTGAACTGGTTTCAACTACCTCTTTCTTTGTCCGCAATGGCAACTCGGGTTCTGTCTTTTGCGGCTGTTTTCCACGCGGTCTCTCGTTGAAAGATTTTATATTTCTGACACCGACTTTTGCAAAAATTTGATACCTTTTTTCCATCTCGTTTATTATCCAGCGAAGGGCAAGAATAACTTTCTTGGGGTCGGTAACCACCGGAACGACCAGATGAGGAAGCGAGTTGTAATGTTGAAGTTCAACGACCTTAGGGTCAATCATTACAAATCTGAGTTGGTCTGGTGGAAATCTGTAAAGCAGTGAACCAATTATGGAGTTTATGCAAACTGATTTCCCGGAGCCAGTGCTACCGGCAATTAGAAGATGTGGCATTTCAGAAAGATCGGCAACAATTGGATGTCCATAAACATCTTTTCCAAGCGCTATCGGTACTCGTGCCTTGCTCTTCTGCCATTCTTCGGATTCCAAAATTTCCCTTAATGTTACCTTTGATTTTACCCGGTTCGGCACTTCAACGCCGACTGAGCTTTTTCCCGGCACCGGTGCAAGAATATGAATTCGCTCCGCTTTTAAAGCTGCCGCAATGTTGTTTGAAAGGGCAGTAATTTTTTCCAGTTTAACACCGGGCGCCGGGTGTAATTCATAGCGAGTAATTGTTGGTCCTTTTGTTATATCGCCTATTGCCACTTCAATATCAAATTGGGCAAGCGTATTCTTCATTAACTGGGCATTTGCCAACAACTCTTCCTCTGTTTCCACAGGCTTGACTGTCATATCTGGAAATTGCAAAAAGTCAATCGGAGGCAATTGATAATTGCCAATCACCGGTGTAGCAGCAACAGCAATAGGTCTTGTTTTTTTAGAAGAAATTTTTACCTTAGCATCAGTTTCAGCTGATTCTTGCGGCTGTGTGGTTTTTTGTTCAGTGTCTTGTGATTCTTCTGCTTTCTCTTCGGATTTCACTTCTTGTTTTGTTTCGATTGTCGACTTTGCTTCGGAATAACCTCCTAAAACATCTTTGGTTGTTGCAGGACCGTGAACGGTCAGCACTTGTTTCTCCTCTTCAACGGGTTCATTTTTATTAGTTGCTTCCCCCGACTTTTGTTCTTCTTGCAGTTTTGTTTGGTCTTTTGGCGGAATTTTAGGAACACTTAAGTCTCTTATCGTCGGTGGAGGAACAGGTTTTAAATCCGCACCAACACCCAAACTTTCGTTTTCCTCGTCCTTGTCGTTCTTTTTATCTGACTGTTTTGATACAGCCAATTTTTCGTACTCTTCTTCTAATTCTTTTCGTTTTCGTTCAAGTTGACGCTGTTTCTGTTCAATCTCTTTTTCATAATTGGATTTAAATGGGTGTGATTCTTCCTTCTCAAAAAGTTCCCTCAACCAATCGCCAATCTGAAAATTTGTTAATAGATAAAGACTGATAATATAGAGTGTGATATATAAAATGGTAGCGCCCGGTCTGCCAAAGTTTAGAAAAATTGTCTGGTTTATCACCGTTCCAAGAAAACCGCCAGCGCTTTCAACACCGAGATTTCTTGAAAGCCGTTCCAAAAACCCAGCATCTGAGACATTAAATTGCGAAAGACGAATTAATATGTTTTTATCGGTGTATAAATCAAGAATCCCTGTGGAACAAATCATCAACAACAAAGCTGCACACCAGGACCACCATCTCTTTCTGGCATATTCAAGGTAGCTCCACAGATTTGAAAGTCCAAAAAAGTAAAACAACAAAGGCAACACATAAGCGGCAGCGCCAAAAATCCTGAACGAATAATATGCAAGATGAGCGCCGACCGTTCCAATCCAGTTTTTTACCGGGCTATTTGGCGGGTCGTGAATAATGCGCAAATCCCAGCTGTCATACGACAACTGGGCAACCATTAATAACATACCGATGGCTATCAATGTGATTCCAATCACATCGTTATAGCCACGGCTTGTCTGGTTGCTGTCAGATTCCCTGCGCGCCATAAAATAAATCTAAAACTTTTTTAGAAAAATAAAAGCCTAACTTAATATATTTGTATAATCATTTTTAGATCGTAAAATGAGTTTATCAAGCTTTCCTTATATATAAAGCGTCTAATCTGCAAATTCAAGAATATACAGGCTCGCTATCCATTGATATACAAGCATTTGTGTAATTAATGTTGAGCTCCGATTAAAATTCCTGCCCCGAGCACAATTGCCCCACCAATCACGACTTGTACCACCGATCGCCAGAACGGCATATCCATATATTTCCTTCTAATGTAAGAAATTGCAGACAGTTCGCAGGCTGTTACTGCTACTGCAAGCCAGAAGGCTATTTTTATATCAGAAATAAGGAATGGTAATGCATGTCCGATTCCACCAGCAAAAGTCATAAGTCCAGTTATAGAACCACGAAGTAGTGGGCTACCGCGTCCTGTCAGGGCGCCATCGTCGCTCATTGCTTCTGCAATTCCCATACTTATTGCTGCTCCTACTGAGGCTGCAAGTCCAACTAATAATGCATCGATAGATTTGCCTGTGGCACCTGCTGCGGCAAATACCGGCGCAAGTGTTGATACCGATCCATCCATAAGTCCAACAAGTCCCGGCTGAACTACCTGAAGTAAAAACAATTCTTTCTTTGTCCTGGACTCTCCAATCTGATGGTCTTCAATGCCGCTGCTACCAAGCGCTTCACCTTCATGTTGCCGTTCTACATTGGCAAGTTCGGTTAATAACATTCGCACCTCAGGATCGTCTGCCTTGGCTGCGGCGCGTAAATAAAACATCTCAGTCTCGAGTTCCATCCGCAGAGCCATTCGTTCATACCATATAACAGGCTTTTCTCCTTCTGCGGGCAATGGCCTACGTTCTACGAAACCCATTATGTCGTCCCTTCGGATAAAAGGTGGGGTTTTTACTCTTTGCAAAAGCATTTCAGTCAGACGGCGTTTATGTTCTTCTTCATCTCTCTGCATCTTTCTAAAACGTTCAGCCGCCTGTTTATTTTTGCTTTCGAGTTGTCTGGCAAACTCCCCGTAAATATGCGCATCTTCCTCTTCAAGAGAAATCGCAAGCGCAAGAATTTCAGGCACCGTCAGACTATTAAACGACCTTTTTGACATGTTTTAAAAATAACATTGTTTTAAGATTGTTCAACCGCAAAGGGATATAACTTGAAAGAGGCTGATAAATCTTAAAATAAAATCACAACTATCCCACAACAAAAATAAAAAGTGCTGGATTTATTCTTCCCAACTTCTGACGTGCCTCATAAATTAAGAAATGCGAATAAATACCAACCAGCCGAAGGCTGGCATTCTGAAACTCCATAAGGAGTGGCAGGATTATAGCATTGAAATTAACACAGAGAAAAACCACGGCAGTGGTGACAGAACGATAATTTTGAAATCTAATAATGGCTCTGTCACCGCTGTGGGCGGTTTATGATGTTTTTGTTTTTTCTTTGCTATAATCCTGTCACCCGCTTTGGCGGGTTTTGAAATG
>JAKPVM010000168.1 GCA_029572555.1 Verrucomicrobiota bacterium
AAGATACAAAAGATAAACAAGATACAATATGTTTATCCTGTATATCCTGTATATCCCTGTTAAATAAAAAATCCGTGTAAATCTTATGTTTTTCTTTTGGTTCTACAGGCTCTGGGAATTTGTTTATTCAGGTACTGCGAGTAAATCGTAGTCTGAATATCCGATGATTTTTACATTTATAAATTTTCCAATCGGCGCTTTTCCTGCTATGTAAATTCTGCCATCAATATCAGGGGCGTCAAACTGGCTTCTTGCCACAAATAATTGTTTGTTTTGTTTTATAAAATCAGGTATCGCATTCGATTCCCTTGTAAAGCCATGTTCGGAAGAAAAGACGCCAGATTCTTTTAGTTCATCGGAATCTACAACTCCTTCAACCAGCACTTTTAATACTTTTCCAACTTTCGCAGAGCAGATTGAACGGGAAATTTTTCGTTGTTCAGCCATTAAAATATCCTGTCGTTTCTTTTTTATAGTGTCGGGAATCTGATTTGACATCAGGGCTGCGCGTGTGCCTTCTTCTTGTGAATAGGTAAAAACGCCAAGCCGCTCAAATTTTATTTCTTTAATAAAATTCAACAACGATTCAAACCGTGACTCTGTCTCGCCGGGAAATCCGACGATAAAAGTGGTGCGTAAAGCAATGTCAGGTATGTTCGAACGGATTTTATAAAGTAGTTCTTTTATGTATTCGCTGGTTGTCTCGCGTCTCATACGGACGAGCATAACATCGTCAATATGCTGAAGCGGGATATCAACATAACGGGCTACTTTTTCGCATTTAGAAATTGTATGGATTAGTTCATCAGTCCAATGCGCAGGGTGTGTATAAAGGAGGCGAATCCAGAAATCGCCCTTAATTTTGTTCAGTTCTAAAAGGAGTTTTGATAGGTTTGGAAAATCAAAGTCGGTTTTGGTATTAATCCTCTTATGCAATAATCGTCTTTGCACAGGCGGTAGAAAATCCCATCCGTAGTAGGTAGAATCTTGTGAAATCAGATTTATTTCTTTTACACCTTGTTTGATTAACAGTTCGGTTTCTTTGACAATATCGTCCAGTTGTCTGCTTCTGTATCGACCGCGAATTTTCGGAATGATGCAGAAACTGCAAGGATGATTGCAACCTTCGGCAATTTTCAAATAGGCGAAATGGTTTGGTGTTAATCTGAAACGCGGTGTTTGGTAGTCGGGAATGAAAGTCGGTTTCTGGTTAATATAAACAACCTGCGGGAGATTTAAATCTCGCTTTATAGTTCTTGCGCCGGAACAGGCAGACTTTGGTTGTTCGCATTTTTTGAGGATTTTTTTCCTTTTTTCATATACTTCAAGAACAATGTTTGAGACCTCTTGAATCTGGTCAATGCCAATGAATGCATCAACCTCAGGCAATAATTTTGGCAATTGTTGTTGGTATAACTGCGGCAAGCAACCTGCAACTACAAGGCACTGGTCAGGACGATGACGCGAATTGAGTTCAGACATTTCAAGAATGGTATCAACGCTCTCTTCCTTTGCGGAATTTATAAACGAACAAGTATTGATTATTAAAACATCCGCAGCCTTCGGGTCAGATGTTATTTCCATACCGCTACTAATAAGGTTGCCAAGAATAATTTCACTATCAACAAGGTTTTTAGCGCAACCCAGAGAAATCAGCCCAACTTTTATCTTTTTATTATTTGCCTTCAACTCACTCACAATCCTCTAATGTAGAACATCAGGGACAATTTTACAAATTACGACGGGATTTAACGGCTCCAGCAGGACTTTAATTTATAAACTTCAAGCGATGTGAGTTTTGTTTTATCTCCTTGAATCTCGGTAGATAAATTTTTGGGATCGGGTTTAAATGGGAATGGGATATAACATAAGCCATCGCTTGCGAATATTTCCAATGCGGTTCTATCAACATAAACAATCAGGGACTGTTGCCCATTATGTAGCGGGGCATAAGCGCGATGACCATTCACAACAACCTCTTGTTTTTTGGAATCATAACTTATTGTGGCGCCGCGAATTTTAAAAGTAATGTCCATCGGTTCAAATGTTGTGCGCAATTCAATTAATTCAGACTGGAAGTCAGATAGTGCATTGCCACAATTTGGGCTATTGCGCAGGGATAGGAGTTCTGACACGGGCGTCCAGCTCAAACGCGGTCCGTCAGGTGTTTGTCGCAATTTTAATTCCATTGGGAGTGACATAGACTGGTTAAACGGCATTCCTGGTGTCTCGGTTTGAAGCCATCCAATTTGGACAATCCGTCCTTTTGGTTCGTTTATGTAAGTCTGCGCGGCATAAAATCCTCTCCCGCGATTGCCTTTTATTTTTGCCGTTTCAGGGGTGAACTTTTTTCCGTCAAATTGACCCACCATATAGTCGCTATTTGCCGCTGTTAATATCCATTTTCCGGATAATTTAAAGATGTCGGGGCATTCGAAAAAGCCTTCGATTCGGCTCTGGAATGTCCAACTTTTAAAATCGGGCGAAGTATAAAATGCAATCCATCGTTTATTTTCGAATTCATCATAAACAGCCATAACCCAATGATTTCCCGGTTCATACCAGATGAGACGCGGGTCGCGACCGATATGTTTAACGACGGGATTGCCTTCATATTCTTGAAAAGTCCTGCCGTCATCATTGGAATACACAATACACTCGCCTCTTGCGGTGCTGGTAAAAGCAGCGACTATCAAGTCATTTTTTCCTTTTTTCCAGCCGCTTGTATTGTTTTTATCCACAACTGCGCTGCCACTATATACCCAGTCGCCAAAGCGGCGCGGATAGATTGCGATAGGCAGTTCTGTCCAATGGACTAAATCAGGACTGACGGCGTGTCCCCAGTGTTTCATATCGCCCCAGCCGCATCTATACGGATCAGACTGAAAATAGAGATGATATTCACCATTTGCATAAACCAATCCGTTGGGGTCGTTAATCCAACCGCGTCGCGCAGAAAAGCGCAATTGACCGCGGAGCGGTTCACGGTATAATTCGCTCTCATTCCAAATAGTGTCTGATTGCGTGATAAGGTCTATAGCCTTTGAATCTTCGGGAATTTTTTCAATTTTTATCAGCGATTGTCTACCTTGCCATTGGTTTACATCAAGATGGGCAAACCAATCAGGTTCATCAGATAGGCTTGCCTCAAATTCTCTCTCAACTTTGTCATCTATAATTAGAAAAATACGAAAATTAGAATCTTTCCTATTTTTTATAGGGAATAACAGATAACGTTTGTTAAGTGTAAATGAGCGTTGTTGTGTTATAATTTTTGGCGGAGGCGGAAGAGGTTTATCGCTAAAAACAATATGGTCAATGTTAATATGTCCCCAACCGCCAGTGGCGTTATCTACTATCTGAATTTGCGCTGTTTTGCCAATGAACTCGCTTACATCCCATGCCATTGGAATCAGGGCTTCGCTACCTCCGGGCTTTGTGTTTGGTCCGACACCAGTCCTCACAACCTTGCCGTCTATTAGCAGATTGATACAGGTTTTTTCCGGATACCCGCCACCGCCAATGAGGAACTTGATATACTTTCTCTCGATTTTGAACTCGGGAGAAGTCAATGTCCCGGTGGTATCATCGCCACCATAATAACTGTTGACTAATTTTTTGCCGCGAAAATCGCTTACCTCCATCTGTCCTGGCAATGTTCCCTGCGCTGGTCCGTTTCCGAAGGCTGTTCCGGTAACCTTCCAGTCTCCATAATTATCAGATTCAAAATCTGCAAACAGGATATCATCAGCAGCAATTGCGCTGACACTGCTGTATATTATTAGCAAAAGAGAGATAAATATATTTTTCATTGAATACCCAATTCTTTTTGAATTTTTTCCAGTGGAATGCCTTTTGTCTCTGGCATTACAAAAATCACCCATAACAGTTGACCGACCATACATAAAGCATAAAAGGCAAAGGCGTGTCCACCTGACGCTGTGGCAATCATTGGAAATGTCCACGATATTGCTGCCGCCATTACCCAGTGCGTGAAACTTCCAAGCGCCTGACCGCGAGCGCGGACGCTATTCGGAAAAATCTCGCTAATAAATACCCAGATGACGGCGCCTTGACCAAAGGCGTGGGACGCGATGAAGACAATCAGGCAAATTAATAAAAATATGCCACCGGTGTTGGTATAGAATGAATACGCTGTAGCGGTAAGGCTTAAAATGTATCCGATAGAACCAACAAGCATAAGTTTTTTACGACCAAAATGGTCGATGACAGACATTGCGGCAATTGTAAAAACAAGGTTTGTTAAACCAATTATAACCGATTGGAATAAAGCATCTGTGGTTCCAAATCCAGCCATTTTAAAGATGTATGCGGTGTAATAAATGATGGCATTTATACCGGATAGTTGATTGAATGCCGCAATAGCAACTGCCAGTAAAATTGGTTTGGCATATTTCTTACAGAAAAAAGGTTCTTCTAAAAGGTTGTGTTCAGCGCTAAGGGAGAGTTCAATCTCCTTGATTTCTTCATCAACACTGCCGGTATCTGTGCCATATTTCTCCAATACAGAACGGGCTTCATCAATCCGTTTTTTTGCCACAAGCCAACGTGGACTTTGCGGAATTAAGAACAACATTACGAAAAAGAGAGCAGATGGTAGCGCCTCTACACCGAACATCCATCGCCATTCAGCACTCCCAATGTTCAAACTTCCTATCACATAGTTAGATAAATAGGCGAGAAGTATGCCCAATACTATGTTGAATTGTGTAACAGCAACTAACCGACCGCGATATCTGGCAGGTGAGATTTCTGCAATATACATTGGCGAAACGACTGATGAAGCACCAACGGATAGTCCGCCAAGCCATCTGAAAAATACAAGCGACCACCAATCCCATGCAAATGCGCAGCCGACAGCCGAGACAAAATACAACACGGCAATTATAAAAAGCACTCCCTTGCGTCCAATCTTATCCGAAGGTTTGCCAATCGCAATTGCACCGATTATTGTCCCGATGAGTGCGCTTGCCACCGTGAAGCCCAATTGAAAATCGTTAAGAGAAAACTCTTTTTTTAACCAATCGGTTGTCCCGGAGATAACGGCTGTGTCAAATCCAAACAACAACCCGCCCAATGCTGCAATTATTACTGTGCCAAGTAAATTCAGTTTCATTTGATTGCTGCGATATTTTAAGCACTTCTCGGGTATTGTGTAAACTAAGATTAATTGGTTTTGAAAATAATCTGAATCATTGGTATAAATATCGAATTAATATGCAATAATAAAAAAAATTATATACTAGATTTTGACTAATACGGTTAAAAACATTTTGTCCATAAAATATCAACCAGCCGAAGGCTTGCATTCTGAAACTCCGCAAGGAGTGGGAGGATGATAGCAAAGAAATTAACATAAAAGAAAACCACGCAAGTGGTGACAGAGCGACCATTGAAAATCTAATCATCAAAATTCAATGGCTCTGTCACCGCTTTCAGCGGTTTATGATGTTTTGTATCTCGTTTGCTATAATAATGCCACCTGCTTTCGCAGGTTGGGTTTATATCATTTTTACAAACCTAAAAAAATTC
>JAKPVM010000171.1 GCA_029572555.1 Verrucomicrobiota bacterium
CAAAGGATTAAAAAAGATTAAATTAACAAGGATAGACAGGATGGACAGGATATTTTACAAGATGAACAAGATACAAAAGATAAACAAGATACAATATGTTTATCCTGTATATCCTGTATATCCCTGTTAAATAAAAAATCCCTGTAAATCTTATGTTTTTCTTTTGTTTCCATAAGAAAGAATCCCTGTGATAAATCCGCGTTTATTAGTGTTTTAAATATTTGCGAACATTTGCGAGAAATTTTCATACTAACTGTTTTCGCAGCTTAACGAGGCTGTTTATATTATTGTGTCAATTCAACAAATATTTACCCATATATCCAATTGTAATTTGTTTGCTAATGATTGAGAAAAATAATGATTTAAATATTCTCCACTTTCGTCAAATGATTTAAATCTATGAAAGTGTATCGTCCATACGTGCATATATTGCTTTTAAATATGATTTGTGTTTTTAGCATATTAGCAGTCTACCCATCATCTAAAGCAGCAACATATCCTTCGGAAAAATGGGAACACAAATCACCACAGGAACTTGGAGTTGATGGGAAAAAACTTCAAACACTTCCGCGGTTAATCAATGGAAATGGTTGCGTTATTAAAAATGGATATATGATATTTAGCTGGGGCGATATTTCAAAAAGCGAAGATGTGGCTTCGGCATTTAAGCCGGTTCTAACTACATTGCTTTTTATTGCCCTTCAAGAGGGATTAATTAGTAGCATTGATGAACCGATTTCTAAATATGTCCCGGAATTGTCGAAAATTAATAATGGCAAAGATTCAAAAATAACATGGTATCATCTTGCGATGCAAATTTCAGGGTATGGTTTAAAAGAACCTCCCGGTGTTGCTTATAGTTACAACGATTATGCCATTACTCTTTACTATGATACTTTGATGGGAAAGGTTTATAAAGGTGAACCGGATATTGTTTTAAAAAAGTATATTGCAGAACCGCTTCAATTTGAAGACCGCTACACCTTCAACGCCTTTGGAAATAAAAACCGTCCGGGCAGGCTTGCAATGTCAGTTAGAGATTTTGCACGGTTTGGTTTGCTAATCCTTCGCAATGGCAAGTGGCAGGACAAACAAATAATTCGTAATGAATATGTACAGAAAATTTTAAACAGCGCATTGCCGCCGAATTTTCCACGAACAAGCGGCGAGTTTGCAGAAATGCTTCCCCGACAACGTTCGCTTGGTGGCACTCGCAATATTACTCCCGTTGGTCCGGGTTATTATAGTTTTAATTGGTGGTTAAACAGGACAAATCTTTCAGGACAATTATTGCTTGCAGATGCGCCTACTGACAGCGTTCTTGCCAGTGGGCACGGTGGAAAACGGGTACTTTTAATAATGCCTTCTTTAGATTTGGTTGCCTGCTGGAATGATACAAAGATAGAGGACCAGGACAGTTCACCGGGTAATCCCAATACTTTAATGAACCAGGCAGTAAGAATTATTGCCTCTGCGGTTACGAAATCACCTTCTACTTCTGCAAATCAGGTTCAACTCGGTATAAGCGAAACAAAGTTCACTATAAATGGTAGACCAGAATTTTTGCTCGGAATAAGTTATTACGGCGCACTTGGGGCAAGTGAAGATTCAATCTTAAGTGATTTAGATGTTATGCAGAAATGTGGGTTTAACTGGATTCGCGTCTGGGCAACTTGGTGTTCATCTGATAAAGATATATCAGCTGTTAAGCCTGTTGATGGCACACCACGCGAACCTTATATATCAAAACTAAAATGGCTCGTCGGAGAGTGCAGCCGCCGTGGAATGATTGTTGATGTTACAATTTCACGAGGCATAGACATTACGGGAAAACCGAGGCTTGCCAGTTATGAAGCGCATTTAAACGCCGTTAAAACAATTATTGACTCCCTGCGTGATTATAAGAATTGGTATCTTGATCTTTCAAACGAGCGGAATATTAAGGATAGCCGTTATACAAGTTTTGGTGATTTAATAAAATTACGACAGGCGGCTCACCAGTTAAATCCGCAATTGCTTGTTACCGCTTCACACGCAGGAGATGTTTCAAAAGAGGAATTAAGCCGATATTTAAAAGAGGTAAAAGTTGATTTTATAACACCGCATCGCCCAAGAGATTCTCAATCGCCGAGACAGACTGAAGCGCAGACCCGCAGATATTTTGAATGGATGAAAGAAATTGGTATTTTTGTTCCTGTTCATTATCAAGAACCGTTCAGGCGAAGTTATGGCGAATGGGAACCATCCATTGATGATTTTTTAAATGATTTAAAAGGCGCCAAAGCCGGTGGAGCCGCTGGGTGGTGTTTTCATAACGGTGATAACAGAAAAAGCGCCGATAGAAGGCCATCCCGCTCCTTTGACTTAAGGAGGGGGAATTTGTTTGACCAACTTGATAATGTGGAAAAAACATTAATAAAGAAGATAAAGGAATAATAAAAGTTCTTACTGTTTTTCCGTTATTTTAATTTTCCGCTGAATGCAGTCCGCCTGTACCAGCCTCAAATCTAATGTTGACTTTGGCTTCTGATATTTCTTTGACACAATTCCACATACAGGCTCCGCAGTGGACGCATTTCTCTCTGTCAAAAGCAGGTACTCCATCTTCACCTGGGGCGATTGCCTGTCCTGAACACATTTCAATGCAGATTTTTCTATCGCACTCTTTACATAAGGCTGGGTTTATAAAGATAACGTGGTCGGCATAACCGTCTGGCGCTTGAACTTTACCGCCAATCAGCAGGGCATCTTGATGAGATACAAGAAGTTTGCCATCATATTGAATCGGTTGCCAACCTGTACGCTCCATCAGAATGGAATTTAGTGGAAGTCCTTTAGCAGCGCACTCGTCGATTATCTTTTTTAATTCATCAGGTGAGATTTTGTCTTTGAAAAACTCGTCCAGTGTTTTTACCCGTTTGGAAATTGGCTTTGGTTTGCCGGGTATATTCAATAGACCTTTTGACAATCCGCTTAACATCATTCCCAAAACTCCACTTATAAATCCGCAATTAAAACCATCTCGCGCTTTTTCTGCAATTTTTCCTTCCTTTTCAATCCAACTTTCCTTTCTCCGTTTCACATAAGCGGCATCAAGGTTTTCTTTTGTAAATGGTAGATTTTTTTCGAGCAATTCAATTACCGCTTCGGCAAGTATAACGCCAGTTTCCCAAGCCTCATCAACGCCTGAATTTGTCAAAACATTTGTGCTGCCTGAACCTTCGCCAATTCTTGCATAGCCATTTCCAGCAAGATATGGAGTTCCGCGTTGTCCGGATTCAAGGAGAGATTTTGCTCCCCATGAACGAAGACGGGCGTCTTTCAAATGTTTCCAGAAATAGGGATGCAACATCCAATATTGCAGGTAGCGATACGTATTGCGAATCGGACTATCAAACCAGCTCGGGACGAATATTCCCAAAGACGCAATCCTATCGGGGTGGACATATAAAAATCCAAAAATTTCAGGTTCAGGATAGCCGAAGGTATGAATCACTGTGCCCGGTTCAAGCGCGGTATTTTCTGGCAGGTCAACAACCATCTTCATTCCAACTGCCCAATCATTTCGTTCAGCGCCTTCGGGCATACCGAAATGATCATCAATCTGTCGCCCGATTGTGCCAACAGGTCCATCGCCTACGACGGTTAAGCCTGCGCGGATTTCCATTCCCGGAACAAAGCCATCAGCAGGCTTTCCTGTCTTATCTACGCCCTGGTCAATTAATCGAAAGCCTTTTACGCAATTGTCCTCAACTATGACTTTTGAAGCCGGTGTGGAAGGCCAAATTTGAACCATACCGCTTGATTGCACAACGCCGGATACCCATTGAGTAAATTGTCCAATTGAAAATATCAGCCCATCTTTTTTGTGTAAGAATTCAGGCGACCATAGTACTTCAAAGGCATCATCTTTAAATGGTAGCAACGGTTTAATAATGCGGATAAACTTATCCGCAATTCTCATTGTTAACGGTCTTCGGCTTGCCTTATAAGGGTCTAAAAGATAGAGCAATTTTTCTTTTTTAACCCCACAAGCCATCGGTATGGAAAACAATTCATCTTTAAAAGATTTCTTCAGGCTTCGCGCCTTGCTAACCACACCTGAGACACCAAACCCGACATCGTCAGCCCTCTCATAGCAAACCACTTGAAGAGGCATACCATCTGCGCACCTGCTTTGAAATGCAGCAGAACCGTCGGATTTTACTAATTTGCGAGAAAGCGTGGTTAAAAAACCGCCCATAGCAGGACCGAACCCAACACAGGCAATGTCAACATTTATTACCGGATGATCAATAGGTTCGGTCTGTTTTGAATTATTTTCCATTCTTTTATGCTGAAATGGTTAATTAGCATTAAACCGGGTAATCCAGAGCCTCTGGTATCATTACTTTCGTGAGAGATTCAGCAGCCCTGTCTTTTGCGAGCCCTACTCCGGTAAGACAGCCGTCTAATTTTACCCTTAATCTTGCAAATTCTTCGCAGCCATTCAAACAAACGCACGGACCGGCTTTATCAGGATGCACTCCATTTTTCTCAACATCGGATAGACCTTGAGCGCTGCTTGCGATTCCGGGAATTATAGATTCCAAAGCCTCTAATTCTTCTGTACGGTAGCAAGGTTTTCTGTCTGCATCATTCCATTCAGGATGGCGATTGTATCCGAAAACAAGTTCAGCGCAAATCTTTCCAACCTCTCCTGACGCCCTTGCTGATTGAACGTGGCAAAGGTCTATATAAAAACTCAGCAATCCAGGTAATCCATCGGCAACCGATGGATTCTCCAATCCCTTTTCCTCAAGTTCAAGAACATCAAGTATGAATTGGCGCGATGCAAGTAGCCAGCATAACGCATCGGCTAACGGAAATGTTACGCCCTGACGATTCTTTGAATAAAGTTTGTTTCCATTTGCGTCTTTTGCGTTTTGGAGGTGATTCAGTGTCCAGAGCCACATCTCCATTGCTGTGGCAAGTGTGCAAGCTCCGGTGCCCGGTTTTAAAGCGCCGATATGCCGCATCTGTTTAATGTAGTTTTTAAACATCGAGAGGAAAACTTCGTTTGTCATTGTCATAGACAATTGAAGCCGTTGCACTGCCTCTGGTCCTTCATAAGTAGCCTCAAGTTGCGCGTCCATCCATTTATGAAACAAAAATCCGGGACAATCCTCCGTGATTCCATATCCGCCCATAAGACTTACAGCCTCGCGCATCATTGTGGCGCCATAACCGGTGTTCCACAACTTGCAGGCTGGACATAGCACATTGGCAATGGCATCAAGCACAATAAACTGAACTATCGTATCATTTTTTAATTCGTCATAACGAGCCTGGTTTCGTTCGGCTTCTGGCATTGCCTCAAGGTTGACAAATTCAATGGCATCCTTTTGTCTTTCCATAAGCGCCTTAAATTGCGCCCGTCCGCCAGTGATTTTGCGTTCTGCGAATATTGCGTCTTTCTGTTGTTCAATCGGGTCAAGACGGTCAAACACCCGCGCTGCTTCAAATCCAAGAGACGACCCAGCCTCGCCAGTTGCCCAGATCTCTGTTAATCTATGCGTGGCATCCTCTTTTTGTTGAAGCCCAAGTTCATATCTCGGCGAGCCAGTGCTTTTAGTGTCGCCGCCTCTAAATCTGTTTTTCTGATACCGAATAATAGGTTCTACCGCCGATAACAATTTTGCTGAACTCATCAGAGCCACAGTTACGCGGGTTCTTTTAAACACTGCTTCAATTACTTCACTGTGATTAAAATTCGGGATAATAACGCCATCTTTTATTGTATATCCACCGATGATTCTGGATGCTGGTACCCGCAAACTGAACACGGGGTCGCTGGTGGAGGAAAGTTGATGGACAAGTTTTTTAGTTGGTGTTCCGCGGTCAAATGTTCCGGGGTCGGTCTCTTCAAGGATTATCATACAGCTGCCCTTGATTTTAGAATCATCTGAATCAACCGCCGCTGTAACTACATTTGCATAAGCCATATTAGTTATGAAACGACCGCGTTTTTCAACTTGAAGTATTGGTTCTTCGCCTTCTTTCCAATCAGCGACTCGCATTTTTCCTGACAAAACACCGGTATCAACGCCAACATAAGGGAGCGGTTCGGTTAGCGCAAAGGCATAACGCCACGGTTTAGTGTCCTCGTCCGGTTTAGGAACCGCCTTACTCATATAATAATTGCGCTGTTCTTCCGTGCCACATTCGTGAATTGGCGATAAACCAAGATTTCCTGCCAGACTTGCTGTTGCGGCGCCGGCGTCAACCCAGGATAATTCAAACGCTATCAATGCGAGCACAAAGTTTTTTGGACCGGCAATAAATCCGCCTTCTTCTGGTTCCATAAATGCGGCGGTTATTCCCGCCTCGTCAAAAGCCTTTAGCATTGTCTCTTTTTCTGGCGTCCATTCGTGAGTATTGCGCGCACCATTTGCCACAAGCCGCGCAACAATGCCGCGCGCAACTGAACGGGCGCTCTGCACTACCATTGCGAGATCATATCTATCGGCAAACCTCCACATTATCTGGCGGACATCATCCGCAGGCAAAGTTTGTAAATACTGTTTATTCTCGTTATTTATATTGCTCATAAATGTAGTGTCTATAATTATATGAAAATATCTTGTTAATCTTTTAAACGACTATGCAATCCTTCCGCAAGTAGAATATGAGAGAATTTAAATATTTTTCGGAATAGAGTCTGTTGCACAAATAAATTCAACCATAAATAAACAGAGGATTTACAGGGATATTTTTATTTAACAGGGATAGACACGATAGACAGGATAGAGCAGAGAGTAGGAGATGGTTATAGAAACAGTAGACGGATAGAAAAAACCCGCAATCGCGGGTGATAGGATTGTAGCAAAACGATACAAATACATTATAAAACCCACGGCAGTGGGTGACAGAACTATTTGGTTTTTATTATCGGTGGTTAGTATTAAATTGTGGCTCTGTCACCTCTATGAGGTTCTTTTTTGTGTTAATTTCTTTGCTACAAATCTGCCACTCCTGTTGGAGTTTTAATATGACGTCGGCATCACTGCTGGTGTGTCTAAATGTGGTGTCAGCATCCTTGCTGACAATTTTAGTAGTTGTAAACAAGGATGCTCCCACTACATTAATCAAAACCAATAAATCCATACACAAGATAAATAGGATTTTTTATCCTGTATATCCTGTCTACCCTTGTTAATTCCTTTTCCTATCCTATCTATCTTTGCCAATTTTTAGTATTTGTGCAACAGGCTCTTATGCCAATTAAAATTATCGTTTAATTATTTCGCAAGTTTCAAAAATCTTACCGTTGAATCGCCGTGTTTTAATAATTTTATCTCATTCCATTGCGGGGTAATTTCAACAATATCTCGCGACGCATTGCCGAGTACAAAAATCCCATCGGGTTTGACAAGTTTTGGTAAATCAACATTATCAAGTAACTTTTGAGAATGCGAAGTTGATCTTTCGCCTTTCGTTTTTGCGCCAAAAGGCGGGTCGGCAAAAATAAGGTCAAACTTAATACCTTCTTCCGCTAATTTTTTGATATAGATATAAACATTCTGAGTGACGATTTTAAATGCGTCTGATGGAAATCCTGCTGTGTGAAAATTTTCTTTTATATATTTTGTGTGATGAGGGGATATTTCGATGCAGGTAGCGGATTTTGCGCCTCTGCTTAAAGATTCAAGACTTAATGCACCTGTGCCGGCGAACAGTTCAAGAACCTCAGCATTTAAAACTACCTCTCCTAAACTGTTAAAAATAGCCTGCCTGACTAAATCAGGCGTAGGCCTTACGCCCAATCCTCTTGGCGCCTTTAACAAAAGCCCGCCTTTTATTCCACCAATAATCCTCATAATTAAACATTTTGAAACAAAAAAACGGCGGTTTTTTAGGAAACCGCCGCTTGATGATTAGAATAAAATTATATTCCTTTTTGAATCATATACTTTAGCAAGTCGCCAACTCTGCAGCTGTATCCCCATTCATTATCATACCAGCTGACGAGTTTGAAGAACTTGCTGTTCAAACCGATACCGGAGCCTTTGTCATAAATTGAGGAGGCTTTACAATGGATGAAATCAGTGCTTACCACTTCATCTTCAGTGTATTCAAGAATACCTTTCAGATAGGTTTCACTTGCGCGTTTCATTGCAGCGCTGATTTCTTCATAACTTGTTTCCTTAGTTGTACGCACTGTCAAATCAACTACAGAAACAGTTGGCGTTGGAACTCTAAAAGACATACCGGTCAATTTGCCCTTGACTTCTGGCAACACAAGACCGACAGCCTTTGCTGCGCCTGTGGTTGATGGAATAATATTGATTGCCGCTGAACGTCCACCCTTCCAATCTTTCTTGCTCGGACCATCAACAGTCTTTTGAGTAGCAGTATAAGAATGGATTGTGCTCATCAATCCTTCTTCAATACCAAAACCTTCTTTTATTAAAACATAAACCAGTGGGGCTAAACAGTTTGTTGTGCAAGATGCATTGGAGATAACGTGATTTTTTGCAGGATCATATTTAGTGTGATTTACACCCATAACCACAGTAAGACAATCGCCCTTGGCTGGCGCTGTAATGATAACCTTCTTTGCTCCTGCAATTATGTGCCCTTTAGCCTTCTCTACATCAGTAAATAGACCGGTTGCTTCAATCACAATATCAACACCCATTGTCTTCCACGGGAGTTGAGATGGATCTTTGGCGCTTACAACCACCATCTCCTTGCCGTTGACGATTAGAACATCATCATCGGTTTTATCCGGAGAAGATTTACGCGATGAAACCTCGCCGTTGAACCTTCCCTGTGTTGAGTCATATTTCAAAAGATAACCAAGATTGTCCGCTGGGACAATATCGCCAACGGCAACAACCTCAATATCTTTTCCTACTACGCCCTGTTCAATTAGAGCGCGAAACACAAGTCGGCCTATACGACCGAACCCATTTATTGCAACCTTTACTGCCATATTTCGTATTTTTAGAGTTATTATTTTTCCTTAAAACTAACTGGTAGTTAATTTAATTCTGCTTTTATGTAGCGTCAACAAATAATTATTAATTTAGGAAAATATTTTTTAATTCACTATCATCTCATAACTGATAAAAATCAAACCTTATCCCCTGATTTTTCAGGGGTTTTTTAATGCATTTTTAACAATCACTTTTGGAAATTTTTATCCCTTTTTCCATCAATCATTAGCAAATAAATAACAATTGGATATATGGGTGGATATTTGTTGAATGGACACAATAATATAAACAGCTTCGTTAATCTGCAAAAGCAGTTAATATGAAAATTTCTCGCAAATGTTCGCAAATATTTAAAAACGCTGATAAACGCGGATT
>JAKPVM010000188.1 GCA_029572555.1 Verrucomicrobiota bacterium
TGGAACATATTAATTAATTGAGCATTAGTTTTCTCCCTTGAATTTCATCAAACATTTTTTCAATCCTTTTTTCCTCATCAGTCAATTCGCGGTTCTCGCCGTATTCGTGGAAAATTCCGTCCCGATAAACCGAAGTTTTAAATCTTTTGATCGCCGCAATCATCAAAAGCGAAATGCAATTCCCGCCAATAACCACATATTCAGGGCGATTTGCTTTCGTCAAAAGCATAATTAACTTTTGACCTTCAAGTTGGTCAACCACCATAAAGCTTTCTTTATCCCCTTTCATAAAAATTTCGTATCGTTTTATAATTGGCATATTTTTCTAAATTATTGCTACATTCCCCGCGCAAGATTTTTTCGCTTGGATTATTTTTTGCGCATTGTAGTAAAGATACTTGAAACTCGTAGCGTTGCGTTTGTGGAATTTATCCTTTCGCGCGGCGCGGATTAACGCTTGCACATTATCCACCGGCGCGGTATCGGGATACGCCTTGCGAAATTTGTCCAGCAAGAGCTTGGCATATCGGCGGTTGCCCGCCACGCTATCATCTAACTCCCCATCCAGCTCGGCTTTGAAAAAGGAAACGCATTCATTGATTTCTGGATTTCCGTATTGTTTGTCAGCGGGCTTTGCCTCTTCTCCGTTAGGAGAAGATATATTTTTCTTATAAATTTCATTATAGGTATTATTATATGACTGACATTTTGTCATAGTCCCTATGACATTTTGTCGTAGTGGCTCTGACATTTTGTCATAGTCCCTATGACATTTTGTCATACCCTCTGACATTTTGTCATACTCTATCTTTGCTTTCGGCATTACCACCAAATCATACCAAAGTTTTGTTGTCCTTATGTGCTTTGTCGCTTCGTCTTTTTCTACAAGATTTTTTTCTATTAGTTTTTTTATGCTTCTAAAAACATATCTTTCGTTTAATCTGATAAAATCTGATATATATTTTTTACTCGCGAAACACCAACCCTTAATCTTGTTATCTGGATTAGCGGATAAATGATAAATGCTGTCTGCCACACAATAATCCTCCATCGTTATTCCCAAATATTCTCTTACTTGGTGGAGTATTGTCGTATATGGCAATACATTTTGTTTTTTTTCTTCGGGCGCAGAACCAATTTTGTTCATATCTTTTTAACAGCCAAAAGCGCACTGACGGCGGTCAAGGTTCTTTCACAAACCTTTACCATCAGTGCGCTGTTGGCAATTAGTATAATTGGTTTCGTGAAAGATTTTGACCATACTCCATTTTCTCATATCCATATTTAATTGTCAAGTAATGATGTATTAAAGGGTCGGCGCGATAAAACCCACCACGCCCCATTTTTATTGTGGTTAGTAATTCTCACTATGACTACCCATAAGGGAGCTACCCTTACCTCTTGCCACTGTTCCCGCGATCGCCGAGTTAAGCGGAATTACTTTCGGGGTGCCTCGTTTTTTGCGTTAATTCGCCTTTATAATTGATCACGCCAACGCTTTAATACATCATTTTAAGTTTCGCCCCCCCGCCGATGGTTTCGCGTTCGTTCACCTTTCGGCTTGCCTCCCGCAACCCACGCACGGGGGAGCAAAGATAACTATTTAATCAATTCCGCCTCCTTGATTTTGGCATAATGCACCTTGTCAAAAGTCCCGTCCTGTTTGTTGCGCTGTCCAATCTCAAACACTTCAACCTTCAAGCGAATTTCAAACTCCTCGTCTCCGTTGACAATCATATCTGGCGGAAGTTCAAATGTTGCCCAACTTTTCAATCCTTTGACAGCACCCTTAACTTGCAATAACTTGGTGTTTAATTTTAAGTCCATATTTTTATTTTTTATTCTTGATACTCGTAATCCTCCGGCGCGGGCGTGTCATCATACGCTTCGGCGGGTGGTTGCTCCTGCTCTTGCCCGCGATTGGCTTTCAACTCCTCAATCGCTTGCAAGCGGTCAAACACATATTTGATTTTACTTCCGACCACTTCCATTCGTGCGTCATCCAACTTCTCGCCTTTCACAAACTTAATCCGATAAAAGGTTTTGGTCTTGCTTCCGATTTTCTTGGAGTATTGGTTAGCTTGCAAAATCGTTTCAAATTCAAATTTGTGCTCGTCCTCGCCAAACTGATTGAAATAGCCCACATCATCACCATCCGTTTCGGCTTGCTCTTTAGTGCGGTAGAGATTGGCCAATGACGAACCCTTGATTTGAAGTTTGACGATTTGGTCGTCATCAAGCAAAAAATAAACCATTTGCTTGAACTTCAAGTCGGGGTGGCGTTCTTTCAATTCCTTGCCCGCGCCTCTATCAATCTTGGTGGTGAATTTTTTACCTCCCTTGCCGGCGGTAATTTCAATTAAATCAAATTGCTTTTGCGCATTGTCCTCTTCGCTGGTGAACAATATCCGCTCTCCCTCGTTGAGATATGCGCCATACTGACATCTGAATTTGAGCATTACGCCTTTAACTTCATCACCCAATTTTGTTTCTTGTTTGTTTTGCGTCAAGCGAAAATAACCGTCCTCGCCCTCAAGGGTCAACATCGGCACATCAAACTTGTAGTCGCCCCCTTGATTTTCGCCTGACATTTTTGATAATTCTTCTTTGTTCATAGTTTTTTTAGTTTCAATTTTTTTTCTTTGAATTTTCCGCGATTGATTGTTTCGGTATGCTTACAATCAATCATATTTGCCCACTCATACGCATACCGCTGGGCAAGAAACGCCTTTGTGTCGGCCGCCAAAGGCGTGTCAACTTCTACCGCTTCAAACTCCTCGTCTTTTACTTTGGGCAAACGCAAGATAATTCTTCGCTCAACAGGGATACCCATATCTTGCAGGCACAGCGCATATCCGGCGGTTTGCAGATAATAGCTTTCACTAACCCGACTGCTGGTCTTCAAATCTACCAGCGATAACGCGCCGTCCACAAACGCCAAGCTGTCCAATCTGCCCGCCACCAAATGCTCCCGATTGACAACTATTTTTTCGGTGCAAATCCACTGCGTCTGATGATTTGCTTCAAAGTCCAAAAATGCTTGGGCGCAATTTTCAATCTCTTTGGTAATGGGCAAATCCTCGCCGTGAATATGTTTGTCTGCCCAATCGTGCGCCGCCGTGCCAATCTCCAATGCC
>JAKPVM010000225.1 GCA_029572555.1 Verrucomicrobiota bacterium
TTTCAATTGAAGATTGCATCCCCCAAATGGAAAGCTAAACCTCTTTAATTTGTCCATCAGGATCCGATGCCGTGCCTTCTATAAGAATATTGCTGTTTACCAGGAAAGAAGAACCATCAAAAGAGCTTGTAATTTGTAATACTAGAGGTTGTGTAATTACAATCTGGACGCCACCATCCGGCCCCCAATAGGTGCTATCCACAAAAATCTGGTAATTAACGCCTGCTTGAGCGTTAAACCGAACATCATTCCAACCGTTATTTTCCTCGGTTAATGAACTTATGGAATTGCCGGTAAAGATGATAATTGGGTTCCAATAATCACCCGAACTAAAAGCAACCAACTCGACATCAGCTGAGATTGGCGAAGTCCATGTCCACCAGATAGTATGTCCTGCTTGCCATTGTATATTGGACGCATTTACCTCTTCTGGTTCAAGAGAGGCATTCATAGTGTAACCTTCAACAGGAATGTTCATACCCGGAATCGTTGTTCTATTCGCGAACATATCGTTCGGGGGAGGTGGCATATTTTCAGTGCGATCAACTAATCGGTAAAAACAACGCGATGAGTCGGCATTGTATATGAATTGATAGTGTCCATCAAAAGTATAAAAAGGATAAAAATCATTCCAGTTAAGTAAGTTGGTTGAAACTTGAACAACATAACCTCTGAATTTTCCAACATTTACCGGGATAACAATTTGCTTACCAGTGGTTTTAGAAACTGTGGATATTTTTGGAATTGGTTGAATTTTTTCGAATATAAAATCCTCAATTTGTTCCTCAGAGATTCCATAAATTAAGCCGCCAAATGTTGGGTCTGGGACTGTTCCTGCAATAACTCCATTTCCAGAGGCTTGTGGTAAAAAAGAGCGAATAGGATAATGCCCGCTGAAATGGCTTCCAAGAAAAACTGTATAATTGGTCTCTATAGACAATGTAACAGCAGAAAGCAATGAATTAGTTAATTCTATCATTGTTAAACGCGCATTTTCTTCGTCATCGGCTTTGCCAGGGTCGTAGTTAAATAACCTGACTACATTGGTTGGTCGCGACCGGATAAACTCTGATGATTTCAGGTAAAGGCTCACTGCGTTTTGAAATGCAGCCTTAGCGCTGTTCAAATCATTTGTGGTGGCGAACGTAAAAAGATTAGGATAATCCGTTAGCAATTTATCAAGAGAAAGTTGTTCATTGTCATAAAGATAGCGAATTGTTGATAATAGCACATCTAAATTCCATGAATATGTGGTGTAAGCCAAATATTCGAGGGCATTAAGGATTGCACGAGACATAAGGACATCGCCATAATCGATGGTAATATCTACAATACGTGTTTCATTACTAGTCAAAGATAGAATAAAGTTACTATTTGTTACCTTTGTCAAATTTGCGTCGGCATTAATTAAGGCAGGCAAGATGTTTGTGTGCAAAACAGTAGTGAATTCATTTGCATTAACACCAGTAGGCGCATACGGGACGCCGTTTGTATCTGTTGGCAATTTTGCCTTCCAATTATAAATATTACGACCAGTTTTGGGCATACCGATTCTTGTTAAGAAATCACTACCCGGTTGTTGATAAGGCAAAACAAGAAGTCTTGTTACTGCATAAAATACATTAGCGGTGGGATTATTTGGAGATACCAACACAGCGTTGGAAAAACTGAGATTTGCTGATGTTATATTTGTTGCCGATAAAAATGCTCGTCCCTGATTTATGTAAAAATCAACGGTTTGAGCAGCTGACAGAACATAAGCCAATCCCACCTGAACCAAAACTATTAATATTTTCGTTTTCATATTTGTTTCTCCTTTTTTTCATTTTTTTGAAAATCAAACATTCTAAAAAAGTTATTAGTAGTCGGAAGATATGTATCAAATATAATCATTCCTTGCTCTTTATCAGATGATTGAAGTTTTGCGCTCGGCGCCGATATCTGAATATTACCAACACAAACGTGCACTCCGTCCAGAAATTCACAAGAATAATCGGATAAAAACTTTGCTTTGCCGCTCTGTAAATAATTTGTCGTTCCATTTGTAACAAGGATTTTTATTTTACGAATTTCCAGATGATTTGCAGCCTGTTCTCCAATCCAACTATGCATATTTGTAATGATTCCTGTTATATATTCCGGGCGTTGTAGTTCAATAGTGAGGTCTTCTATTACAACGATAGGCAATACTCCGATTCGGAAAAAGCCGACACGTTCATAATCGGTGTATAATTTATTCGCGCGAAAAACAATTGCGGGGGTGCTATTTGAACCATCATAAAATGCAGTGATTATACCGTTGGCTTTTAATCTTCCATAAAGCAAATCAGAAGCGGACTGTCCAGACCAAAGCAGATTAATAGATAAAACAAAAGCGAAGATTACAATTAAAAATAACGACAACTCGTTAGACTTAACTTTCATAGCAGTAAAGTATGAAATTAAATTTTAAATGTCAATTTTAAAATACAATTTAACCTTAATCATTAGCATTCATCTAAAAATTGCATTTTTAAATCACGGCTATAACACTGGAACAAACCAATAAAAACATTTGAAAAATGTCTCAATAACCGATTGTTGAACATAAATATTTCATTGTCCTATATGATTTTGATATCTATGCTAATAATTTGGGTAAAATATTCTTTTTATAAATTCTTTGAAGTTTTAAGAGTTTCAGTATAAAATTATTTTTTGGAAAATTATGACTCTTAATGAAGAACAAAAACAGAAGGTTATTGGCTGGATTAAAGAAGGACGCAAGTTGTCCGAAATACAAAATTTGATTGCCACTGAATTTGGCATACGGCTGACTTATATGGAAGTCCGACTATTAGTTGACGATTTAAAAGTAATGCCTATCGACAACGAGTCAGAAAAGAAAGCCGAAAAAAAACAGCCACAAGTAAAGCCTGAAGATGATGCCGAATCAAAGGAAAACGAGGATGTTGAGGTTTTATCAAATGTTTCGGTAACAATAGACAAGATGACGCGACCGGGCTCTGTAATGAGCGGCAGCGTTCGGTTTAGCGATGGTGTGACGGCGGAATGGTATGTTGATGAAATGGGCAGACTCGCTCTTATGGCAAGCAAACCCGGTTATAGGCCTTCTGAACAGGATGTTAAAAAATTCCAGATTGAGCTTCAAAAACAACTTAGCGGTTCAGGCTATATTTAAACTAATTGGTATAAACAGAGTGGATACTTCAGGACAAAATGCGGATGTAAAACCCTGTGAACCATTAAACTCTGAACCGAGCGCAAAATCTGTTATAAACACATTATTTATTCTTGCCAGAATTTCAAACCTTCCAACTGTCTGGTCAAATTGCATTGCAGGCTGGCTTCTAGCTGGCGGAGGAGATATAGGAAAAATTCTGAACCTCTGTTTTGGCGTCTCTTGCCTTTACATTGGCGGGATGTATATGAACGATGCCTGTGATGTTGGCTTTGACAAGATTTACCGTCCCGAACGGCCAATACCATCGGGAAAAATCAAAGAAAGAACAGTCTGGTTGATTTCGTTTACTTTGCTTGCGCTTGGTGTAGTTTCAGTCTCGCATATCAGCAAAGGAACGGCTTTTATAAGTGAACTGTTGCTCGGAGTAATAGTTCTTTATAATACAGTTCACAAACATATTAGTTTTTCACCTGTAATAGTCGGGATTTGCCGTTTACTTTTGTATCCACTTGGCGCAACTGTTGGAAGCGGATTTTTAGAAGGATATGTATTGTGGGGCGGTATTGTGTTGGCGCTTTATGTAATCGGTTTTTCATACATTGCCAAATACGAAGACATTGCGGGATACTTTTTAAATTCTTCCATTGTTTTGATATTCGTACCTATCGGACTCGACCTTATAGTGAATGATGAAGGATATAGAATCCGCTGTATTATCATTGCAGTAGGAGTAATAGTTTACCTCATTATGAGCATTCGCCACTTATCAACTCAAAAACCAGCAGACACTCAAAAAGCTGTCTCGATGCTAATTGCAGGTATTATCCTTATTGACATTCTTGCAATTTCCGGCATCTCAACCAACCTTGCACATTACCTGACGGTCTTCGTGTTTTTATTTGTGCTTACACTTATTTTGCAAAAATTTGTTCCGGCAACCTAATTAAATTAAGTGTCCTAGTTTTTCTTTTTTCGCCTTTAAATATTTTTCGTTATACATATTGGGTTTTATACGAATTGGCACTTGTTCGGTAACAATTAGTCCATAGCCTTGTAGACCAATAATTTTCTTTGGATTATTTGTTAGTAATCTAATCGATTTCAAACCAAGGTCACAAAGAATCTGCGCACCGATACCGTACTCTCTCAAATCCGCTGGATAGCCAAGTTTAATGTTCGCTTCTACTGTGTCGTAACCGTGTTCCTGCAATTTATAAGCCTTTATTTTTTGAGCTAATCCAATGCCGCGTCCTTCCTGACGCATATAGACAATGACTCCGCGGTCTTCCTCCGCGATAAGCCTCATTGCCTGTCGGAGTTGTGGGCCGCAATCGCAACGGAGCGAACCAAAGACGTCGCCTGTCAGACATTCGCTGTGCACTCGCACAAGGACATTTTCTTTTCCAGCAACCTCACCCTTAACCAGTGCAAGATGATGATTCCCGTCAACCTTTGAACGATATAAATATAAATCAAACTCGCCAAAATCAGTTGGTAATTTGACAATTTCGATTCGTTCAACAAGTCTTTCGCGCAAGCGACGGTATTTAATTAAATCTTCTATTGAACATAGTTTTAAGCCGTGTTTCTTCGCAAATTTAATCAATTGCGGGAGTCGCGCCATTGTGCCATCGTCGTTCATAATTTCGCAAATAACCCCGACTGGACGACACCCCGCAAGGCGGACAAGGTCAACAGCGGCTTCCGTATGTCCTGCTCTTTGAAGGACACCGCCGGGTTTTGCCCGTAATGGGAAAACGTGTCCTGGCTGGACAAGGTCTTCAGGAGTTGAACCCGGGTCGGCGATAATCTTAATTGTGCGAGCCCTATCAAGAGCGCTGATGCCAGTCGTGATACCTGTCGAAGCGTCCACACTGACTTGAAAATCTGTTTTAAAGGTATCGCGGTTTTGAGCAACCATTTCTTCAACCCCAAGTTGTCTTAATCGTTCGGCTGTTGTCGGCACACAAATGAGCCCTCTGCCATATTTAGCCATAAAATTGACTGCATCAGGGGTAACAAATTCAGCAGCCATTATCAGGTCGCCTTCGTTCTCGCGGTTTTCATCGTCAACAACAATCACCATTTTGCCGTTTTTTATTTCCCGCAAAACAGATTCAATTGTATCAAACGGGCTTTTATTACTTTTGCTCATACATTTTTCACTTTATTAATACTAATAATAACATTATATCAAAAAATAAAAACCTGTTGTCTATAAAAACAATGCATTGATATTATAAATATTTATTATTATGAACAAAGAAAATCAAAATAGACGCAACTTCATAAAAGGCATGTTAAGTTGCGCTACTGTAATGGCTTCCATAAAACCAAATTTTGCAGCTATCCCTGACAACCATCCTGTAAAAAAATATAAGCTCTTATGGACAGAAAAATTACAATGGGAAAATGTTCTTGATATTACAAAGGTTGATGGAGTTGGCGAATTCTGGGATGAACGGCTTCAAAAGGCTCAATTGATGTTGAGAGAAAAAGGTGGTGGCGTTGTATTTTTCCCCGCAGGCGAATATAAGTTCAAAGAGAATATTTACCTGCAGAACGGTATTATTTTAAGAGGTGAAGAACCACAAACTACAGGACAAAGGGGTCAGTCGTATAGCCTACGTTCCCGAATAGAATTTCCCAAATACGTTCCGCTATTTTCCGGTAGTGGAACTCCGGTTAATACAGCGTTCAAAGGCATATTGTCAACGTCTCCCGCTGATGATTCAAATTGCGGGATTGTTCACCTTAATATAAATCGTGGATATATAAATCTTGGAACGGGCGAAAATTACAGGTGTGGTTCGAATCGGATTGTTTTCGGCTGCATATTCCGAAATGCAGCTGGCGTTGAACCGGGCATCCCAAGTCAAAAAGACAACCAACCCGGCTGGCTTCGGTATACCAATAAATTTAGAGCGGCAATCGGTTTAAATGTCTATGAAAATGCGATCGTTGCGCAAAATGTAATTCCAAAAAGCGGTGACGATAATTTCATAATGCGAGAATATCCGCTCAAAGACAGAAAAGGCTTTGTTATACCGTTTGACATTGAGTTTGATTATGACAACCGCCCCGGAATTTATGTGAACCACTATTGTATTGGCGGAGCTGGTGGCACTGGAAATGATGGTACACCAGAGACACACCCGTGGGGATTCAGAAAAGGAATTATAATTGCGGATAATTATATTTATTGCACAGGTCGTTGCGCTATTGGATTTTGCGGCGACAGTGTTTTGTGTTCAGGCAACGTGATAAGATTTGCCAAAGATATAATACGTCCCACCGTCACCGGAATTCATTGCAGTTATGGCTCAAGCACGAATGACAATCGGGCTATGGAAATGAGGGGTTGGCGATGGACTATAAAAAATAACGACTACGAGGTTTATAGAAATCTTTGTTCCGATAAAAAATATTACATAAATGACGGCGAGGGTTTAATGCATGAAGACCACTGTAATTCAACAATCGTTGATAGTTCTCTTATAAGCAATCACGGCAATAGCTATCTTTCAATCTTTCACGTAGGCGAAATAAATGGATTGTATATAGAGGATAACGATATTTCAGTAGCTCATAGAATTCAGGATATTTATGTTGCAACGCCACGACATAAACAGCCGGGTGATTTTCCAATCCGTAATGTTACTATAGTAAAAAACATTACGCGCTCAAATGGAATCAGGGTTTACGGTTATCCATCAGAAAAAGTTGTGGTCAGGGACAATAAACATATTGGGGAGAAACCCGGAGTAATCCTTAACGAGGCAAATGCTGAGTTGAACAACAATGAAAATTACATAGTTAAAACCCCCTGAGTTTTGACAATTAGTGCGGTAAAAAAAGTTCATAAACCATACATAGATTTATTGTTATCAGTTAGGTTTGCATTCCATTAATGAACGAGAATGGAACGCTGATTTTCACAGATGAAACAGATTTACACAGATGACAAAGAAAAGAAATTAACAATATTTGTTGGAGTTGCAAAATAGTATAAACACATTTCAAAACCCGCCAGAGCGGGTGACAGGATTATAGCAAAAAGGATACGACTTTAAATCTAACCTCCGACAGGAGGTGACAGAGCCACTAAATTTTGATGATTGGTTTCTAAATTATCGCTCTGTCACCACGGGCGTGGTTTTCTCCTGTGTTAATGTCTATGCTATAATCCTGCCACTCCTTCGGAGTTTTAAAATGCCAGCCTTCGGCTGGTTGATGTTATGGATAACCTATTTTATTTCACTATGTATGCTAATGA
>JAKPVM010000144.1 GCA_029572555.1 Verrucomicrobiota bacterium
CGGGTGTGATTAACGACCTTGCGAATAATTGCGTGCCACAGAAAATCCCAAATTCTTTATAAGTATTATCAGGAAGTTGTCCATCATTCATAAAAAAATGGAATGTAGCTTCATCATCGTCCGTTTCTTCTCTTGTTGCAATCTGGATATTTTCCAAAATAGGTGTCTCCAAATTGGTATCACTATTAGCAGGCTCAGTATCTCCTGTGCCAACCGAAGCCGAAGTTATTTCCAAATTATGAGTCCAATCGCCAAGCAAATTTTTAATTGCGATATTCGCGCCATATCCATCGCCAAGCATAATCAAATTTTCAATCCAGTCGGTTTGTCTAATAAGTTCTTTCGTTCCTGCCCTATATACATTGAAGCGATATTTCCCTTTGAAAATTTTCTTTGATTGTAATTTCATAAGTTTATGAGTAAGTGGCAAAACCATATCTTGCCGTGCCGTATAGATATGGCGCGGAACTCACCGCATAATCAAAGTCTATGGCGTCGGTAATCCCCAGCCCGTCGGCAAACTGCGCCAGCGTCAACAAGTTTTCGGGATCAAACTCCTTGATCGTGCGGTATCTAATCAGTCTTTGAAGCAACTGGATAATTCCCATCGTCCGCATCGTGGCCAGCTTCACCGACCAAACGGCTTTGTCTTTGGCAACATATTTTGCCGAAACTTTCTGGATGAGAAAATCCTCGTCAACTCCCATCAATTCCGAATTGACATTGATTATCTGGCCGCTTCGCAGTCCGGCGACATCGGTTTCAAACTCTCCCTCAATCACGCCGTCTTTGTAGGCCGCCAACTGTGCCATTGCGTATTGGTAGGCCTCGGATCGGCTGGTGATGGATTTGTCTTCTTTAAAAAACTCATATTCGCCGTATTCGTTGATTGAGTTCCATTCCGGTATTTTCACCAAAATCGGAAACATTGGAATTCCGGTAATCTCAACTTTCTTGCTTGCCATACTGCTTTTAAACCGCAACGATTTTTGTTCGTATGACCAAAAGCAATCCGCTTCCTCTTCTCCGGTGAGATAATCAACCCCCACATCCACCGCCACGCCGTCAACCTCAACCGTCGGCTCTTCGGCGAATTTATTGGCCAGCGGGAATATCATCTGGTCTTCAACTCCGATATAGGTTTCGGTGCGCTCAACCCCGCGCTCTTCACTGCCGCGGATGGTGACCGAGTTCCTTATCTGGTCAATGCTGTCGGTAATTTCCAAAGTGTTTTTTAACGCGTTGCCGTTGTCATCGGTGATAGAAAACGGGGCCGCATTATCTTCCTGCGCGAAAAAATGAATGTCCTTGTCGTAATCCACATACCAGTAATATCCGGTGGCTTCGCTTAATTTTTCCAAGCATTCGGAAACCGTCATCCGGTTAAACAGCATTGTTTTAATTTGAATGTCGCAATCAACATTATTGACCGTAAAATCCGGCGCATATTCGCTCACAATATCGGTAATGATGTAATTGGCCGTCTTGTTGGCATAGCTTTTCAAAACCAGCTTGCGGTTCAAATACTGCGTGTAATCGCAACATTCAACCTCAAACACCACCCGGCGCCCGTCAACCAGCGATTTTTTAACCTGCGTAATCGCCCCGCCAAACTCTGTCTGGCCGTCAATTTGCATCACGACTTCCTGATTGACTTCGGGAACAAATCCGTGTCCATCGGTTTTATCCACGCAAAAAGAAAGCGTATCTTTTTCCTCGTTGATCGCGTCCGTTTTGCTTATCGTGTCAAAATCAATATCATCCGTGCGGTCAATTCCAGATATAGAAATAGAAATATTCATTTTACAGTTTCATCGTTTTCTTTAATTTCTCCATAATCTTGTCCCCAATCTCATCGGCGGCATCACGATCCAGGTAGTAGCCGCCCGTAATGTTAATCACCGGCGCGAATGTCATATAACCGCCCATACCGCGCCCAAACGCATTAGAAAGAGGCACGACCGCTTCCGGCCCGGCCTCGCCAATCATCGCCAGCGTCGGGCGGGAAACGATGCCGCCTTCGGCAAGCATTGGAATTGTTGGCAAACTAATAACGCTCATTCCCAGAGTTTTACTTCCCGCTCGCGTGATGGAATTAAGTGCATTAACAACCGAATTTATGCCTTTAATAATAAAATTGATTGCATCCTTAAATGTATTTTTAATTCCCTCCCAAACTGATTCAAAAACATCAGACAGCGCATTCCACATTGATGTCCATACATCGCTTATCGGTTCTGCAAATTCATTGAATTTATCGGAAATCCATTGCCAAGCGTCGCCAACAACCGTTTTTATTCCCTCCCAAATCGGGCTGATAAATCCGCTGATTGCCGTCCATACCGCATTCCAAACATTTTGCACCATTCCCAAAGCCGAACTGAAAGCCGCCTGAATTGTCGTCCAAGCCACTTGTAGTGCGCTGATTATTGTTTGCATTGTGGCAACAATATCAATTCCAAACAGATTAAAGTATTCAATCACCAACCCCACCGCCAACGCCGCGCCAAATTTAAATACTTCCTTAATTCCTTCCCACACGCCGCCAAAAAAGTCAGTAATCCCGCCCCATACCGATTGTGCTGTTGAAACGATATTTCCCCAAACACCAGAAACAAAATCGTTGATTGCGTTCCAAATTTCAATCGTTTTCTCTTTAATCAAATCCCAATTCATAATGATTGCCGCGGCCAAAGCAACTATCAAACCAATAGCAATACCCCAAGGATTGCCGAATGTCAAAACTTTTATTGTTGCGGCAATCATATTTGCCGCATTGACAAAAGCGGGTATCATATACCCTGTAATTGCAGGGACTAACAATCCAGTAATAACTCCTGCGGCCGCGGCAATCGCTGTTTTATTTTCGCTGAACCATTTTGTAAATTCTTCTATTTTTTCTATACAACTTGGCAAAGTTTCTTGAACAATTTTTGTAGCAATTTGAATAAAACTCTTTGCCCATTCAAGTAATTTTGCCCCTTCATTCGCTAAAAATATGTTCCAAGCATCCTGCAAGTTAGACCACGTTTGATTTAAAGACCCACCTGCATTGCTAAAAGCATCGGCATATTTGCCGCCCTCTTTTCCTGCCATTGCAAAGGCCGCCGCTAAATCATTAAAGGCGCTATCACTATCTTTGACCATTTCGCTCGCCGCTTCTTTGGTTGTTCCATAATAGTCTGCAAGCAATTCAAGTATATTTACGCCCGCATAACCAAATTGGCGAATATCCATTTCGGTAATTTTTCCGGTATTGCCAATCTGTTGCAAATTCATAATAATTCTATCCAATTCGGCTTGCCCCTTTCCCCCCGCCGCCAAAGCCTTCCCCACATCAAGCAAAACTTGCTCACTTTGAATGGCATCTTTTGTTACCAGTGTTAACGCTTTATTTGCTTCTACCAAGCCGGCAAATTCAAATGGCGTGCTGGCCGCGTCCCTTTGTATCATTTTGATTGCTTCATCGGCCTCCTCCATACTCCCAAGCAATGTTTGGAATCCTATTTTTTGCGTTTCAATATCCGCCGCCGCCTTGATTGAAGAGACGCCAAAAGCCCCCACTGCCGCGCCAACAACCGCAAAACCAGCCGTCATCTTTTTGATGGTGTCGGATACGTCTTTTGTCTCTTTCTCAAAATCTTTTAACTGATTTTTTGCCTCATTAAATGCTTGCTTTGCGTTGTTCTGGGCGGTAATGATGAATTGTAGAGTTTGGTCGGCCATTTTACTTTTTTATAGTTTTGTGTTTTAGTAGAGTAATTTAAATAAAATATATGAAGAAAAAAATTATTGTATCTATTTCAGTGTTTGCGTTATTTATTTTGATATGCACCACGTTATTTCTTGTTTTTTCAAATAAACAAACTCCGGCGGGAAAAATTGAACGCTTGCAACAAGAAATATCTAATAAAGAAGAATCTTCGGGATATAATCGTTGCGTAGAAAGAATTAACGCTCGGAATAAAGCTATTGAAGATTGCACCACGGAAAAAATTAGGCAAGCTGGATATGATGATGGATTAGATTGTATAGATAAATATACCGATCCAATATGTCAATCAACCGAAAGATATAATACCGAAGTAAATGGCAGTAATGAATGCAATGAAGCAATCCCAAAATCAGAAGAATTTAGCGACATAAAAGGATTATCAATTGTTGACTGTGTTTCATTGTTGAATGAATAATTTATTTTTAAATGGAATCATTAGAATCATTACAGAAGAAATCGGTTATAAAAATGCGTGATCAAGGCATCAAAAAAGTTGAATGGATTGCCGCGCTTGACGACCGTGTTTGTAATGATTGCCTTATGCGCGATGGGCAGATATTTGACATTGATAACGCTCCCGAACTTCCCGCCCATAAAGGTTGCCGCTGTTGCTATGGCCCGATTACTGAATACGAATTTGAAAGATTGTCTAAAATTCCGAAATGGAAAAAGAAAGTTAATTTTTGGTTTTCCGCTTTCAGGTATGAACCAATAAAAGCAATTAAAATTATTTTCCGCCGCCTCTCCAATGAGGCGGTTATTTTTTACTCGCCTTTCTTGATTCCTCCGCGTCAATATCCAATTTGTCTTTTAAAAGGTCAACAAACCATTCCGGCTGATTCTGGTATTCTTCATAAGTCCATCCAAACTCTTGACATATCGCCACCACCTGCATTTCTGGCGTTAATTTGCCGAGGCGATACCACCGGCGGGCGTCGCGTCGGCTTTCATAAAATCCTTGCCGCTGATAATTTTATCTATCTCATCAAGGACAAACTGGCCGTCGTCCTGATTCATCCCCATCACCGCGTCGTAAAGTTTATCCGTCTTGCCTCCAACTGAAATAACAACGCGCTCAATCCCCGCTTTCATTGTTTCGTCGGAAGCATCGCCGGCATCAAGCTCTCCCTTTTGCAACCCGTCCGAATCAACGGTCAATTTAATGCTTTTGTATGGTCTTTGAATCGCAATCTTGTCGCCGATTGTGATTGATGATTTTATTTCAACCTCAATTCCTCCTGGCGTTA
>JAKPVM010000217.1 GCA_029572555.1 Verrucomicrobiota bacterium
AAGACTTCCATGCAAAGGCTGAGCAGCAATCTCAAAATCCAAACTATCTCCATCTGGGTCAGTTCCACTTAAAGTTATCTGTTTTGAACCATTTTTCGTAATCGAAACTGAACTTGAATTTGCTATCGGTTTTTGGTTCACCGTGACAGTTGCAGAACTTGTCGCTGTTCCTGCAATATTTGACACAACCACGTTGTAAACTCCCTGCGCTGATTCTTGAATTGCAGGTAAATTCAATATTGGGGTATCAATAGATCCAATAAGTGTAGAATCTTTATACCAAAAATAACTCAACGGTTCTGAACCAGTTGCAACAACTGTAAGTTGTAAGTCATTTCCTTCATCAACTATAATATTAGCAAGGCCCTGTTCTATAACAGGTGGTGCGAGAAATGAAATTACCGCAACCTGACTTGTTATGCTCCCCATTGGATTTGAAACGACAACATCATAACTGCCAATATTTATCTGGTCAACTGATGGAATAACATAACTATTGCCAGTTGCGTCAGGAATATTAGATCCGTCTTTTCGCCACTGATAAGTAGGTGCAGGGTCTCCTTGCGCAACAACACTCAAAGTTACCTGTGAATTCAAAACAACTGACTGACTTGCTGGCTGAGTAGTGATAGTGGGCGCTATGCCTATAATGAAAGATTGAAGATTTGTTAGAAAAGGAGCAAAAATAGGTAGCCCTCCATCCAGCGGTGCTCCGCCAAGTTTACTTACATTAATGAGACCAGATTTACCGGTCTTTACTTTTGCAGCAAGCGCCGTTTCATAAGTCTGAATTGTCGTATCCTGGTTATTCCAGACCCTTAATTGTAAGGTAGCGTTTTCACCGGGGAAAACACCGGGAATAAAAACATCTGTTTGCAGAACATAACCAGCACCGGCACCTGTTCTAAAAACTGTCATAGGACAGGCTGGCTGGAGTAAATTTTCAGGGGTTCCTTCCGGTCCACCATAAAGTTGGGCTGAATAACCAACCCCTTGCAATGGCGTAATTCCATCAGAATCAAAAACCTTTGCATTCACCACAGTACTATAACGGGTGGATAAAACAACAGTCCCGTTTGAATAGCTTGATGGCTGGCAATTCGGTATCGGTGTGACCGTAAGTGTTGCGCCTTGGCTTTGGATAGATCCATAAGGATTACTCACGACCACTGAATAAGTACCAGCATTAATGGGTCTGACAAGAGTTATTACATAGCTTGTATTAGTGGCGTAATCAATTTCTACTCCATTATAATACCACTGATAAGAGAGTGATGGACCGCTGGCAGAAACGGTAAATTCTGCACGTTGCGTTTCATAAACGTTTGTGCTCTGGGGTTGCGTTAATATGGTCGGAGACTGCTGAGCGTTGGCAATATTAATTAACGTCTGGAACAACAGAATACCCATTGCAGCCGGAGCAAACAATTTTTGAATTTTCATATCATTTATTTTTTTAATTTTAACGCCAATCTAAACCCAATCACACACGCTTGGATTATTAGGACTCATTTACACACAAAAATAAAGAAAATGCAAATAAAAAATGAAAGTTTTTCTAAATGTTTTAAGGTTTTTAAACTATCTATTTCCTAAATAAAAATTAAATGCCTCAAGGATTCCTTCCCCTGCTGGTTTTGAACAAACAAAACCATTTTGAGCAATCACATATTTTTTGACATCATCAACAGCGTTTGAAGGGGCTACAATGTAGGCAGCAATTCTCTTATCAAGCATCGGCAAGTCGTTAATATGGTCTCCTGCGGCAAAAACAGATTCAGCCGTCGCTCCAATTAACCGTAATATTTCAGAAAGCGCAGTTCCTTTATTGAAATCTTTATGACAAAACCGCAAATAAACATCATTTCTCATCACATTAAGACCGGGTACTTTTTCACAAAATTTATTCAAGTACTCGCACACCAAATCCATTGTTCCATTATCTTGTGCAATAATACAAAGGGGAGAATAACTATCAGAGTAAACGGTTACTTTAAACTGTTCATTAATATGCCGAACCAATTCTGGTAAAAATGGTTTTAATTGTTTAAACAATTTTGAATGAAGTTTGTCGCATTTAGTATTCCATTCAATTAAAGGCTCATAAGCGCCATTTTTCTTGATATAAATTTCCCGTTCCACAGTAATAAGAAAATCAGGGTGAATATCAAGTTTTGCGCGGGTTAAACCTTCAAGAATGCTGAGTAAATCGCGTCCAGTGCTTATCACCCATTTACAGCCGTTGGTTTGGAGAAAACGCAGTTTTTCCTGTAATTCCAATGGTACAGGAGGCGATTCAGATTCTTGGAAAATTGTTCCATCAAAGTCAGTGGCTATTAACTTAATCCCAAAATTCATTTCAAAAATATAAAACCAGAACTTAAATTCTAATTAAGTTTTTTTGCTACCCACTGAATTGAACGGGCAACGATTTCTCGGTAAGCGGGATTTTCATAAGCAAGGTGGTCGTGTCCGCCTTCAATGTAAACTACACGGGCATTTTTGTATGTATTTGTCCAACCGATTACCTTATTGCTCGTTGGTTCATCGGTTGTTAACAAAATATGAGCCTCTGGATATACATCATAAAGATTGTAGGTTTCATCAATTATTTCATAATCGGAAAGACCGCGCGTGATTGGATGTTCTTTGTCTGCAATATGCACCTTAAATTTCACTCCATGTTTATATATAGAGCGTGGTTTTTCTACCCCATCAACAACGGTTTTTTGAAGATAATATCTGCCAGCTACTATCTTGTGGTATTCATCCCAATTTTGATAGTCTGCAATTGCATGATGCAAAACAACCAAACCTTTCCCTGATTCTAAAAACTTTAAGAAGTTGGTTTTATCTTCGTCGGTAATTTTCTGCCATAAATCATAAAGAACAATCACATCAAAATTAGCGGCAGACTCCGGTTTTAACAAAAGCAAGGCTTTCGGATGCTCTGCAACTTGATAGGTAATTTGCGAATTATCCGAAAACATTCTATAAAACTGATTTGTTTCAAAACTATGACCTCCAACTATTAAAAGCACTCTCGTTTTTTCTGCGCAAAAACCAGAGAGAATAATTGAAGTCAATAACAAGCCAGCAATAATTATCTTTTTCATATTAGAAATATTTAAAATCTGAAGCCTAAATAATCAAGAAATAAAATATCCACAAATTGTACAAAGTGAGATAGATAAAAGTCGTTAAATTAAAAATGGGTCGGTTTTTACACCGACCCATTTACCACTATGAAAACTTTTCGGCTGCCCTTTCCCATCTTAGCAAGACAACCACCCACCATTGCACAACAATTAAAACTTAAACCACTCAGAATATTCTGCCAGTCCCCATTTATGGGGACAGAAAGGAGTCTTTCAATTACTGGACAGTTAATCGGAAGAATCTTTGTTTAGGGTTGTTTGCCGAATTTGTTATGTTCAGTCTACCACCGGTACCTGTTATCGCAGTATTGGTTACCCAATTTGATCCAAGACTATCAACATATTCAATTTGATATTTTTTATTTGGCAACGAATCAAAACTTAACTTGATTAATTCGCCGTATGAACCAGCACGGCTAATTTCAATCCTCGGTTTAGCGCCAACCACAACTTCAAAACTCCTCACAGCGCTCATTACAGGATTACCATCATCACTGACTTTTACACTAACCACGTTTGTCACAATTGCGGACGCAGTTGCAGTCCAACTTAATTGCCCACCCACAGGGTCAATCGTCATACCAGAAGGCGCACCCGACTCAAGACTATATCTCAAATTCTGAACCGGCACATCAGAGTCTGTCCCAACCACTTGCAAACTCAATTGTTGTTCAATAATCAAATATTGTGTCCCAATTGGCAACAACGTCGGGATGCTGTTGACCTCATTTACATAGATTTTAAAGGTAACCGTTGAATACATCTGCGGGGCACCGTTATCAGTAACCCGCACTATTACCGTATAATCACCAGGCCCTTGTAGTTCTGTCGGCATCCATTGGAATACACCGGTCTGTTGATTGATAACCGCTCCTTGCGGTGCCTGGTCTAATGTATAGGTCAATTGCTGCGCCGGCGTATCCGAATCAGATGCCTGCACCATTACAAACAATGTAATACCCTCGTTCACCAATTGGTTATCTATTGGCTGGATAACTGGCGAGTGGTTTCCGGTTGTTACAATAACTTTAATTAACGCTTGCGATTTTTGTGGTGGCACACCGTCGTCTTCAACAATGATTGTAATCATATTCGTAGATATTGGATAATTAGTTGGAACCTGCCACACAAATACACCGTTGTTTTGATGAATTGTAGCGCCGGGTGGGGCATTGGACAAACTAAAACTCAAGAACTGTTGTGGGATATCAATATCTACTACCTGAACAATAAATTGCAATGTATTTCCCGGCATAACATAATATTCTTGCTCTACAGTAATTATTGGGGGGTAATTTGTTTGAATCATCGGTAGTGCATTTGTGCTGCCGGGTGTGGGTTGAATCAATTGGTAAATTGAACCAGTCCCATCTGGAAATCTACCAAGAACTACGTTTTCACCTACCTCACCATAAATGAAAGAATTAATAAGCCTGCCTTGAGGAGAAAATAGCGCCACTGTCTCACCGTTTCTGCTTAGGGCAAAATTCAAATGCAAAGCAGGGTCGCGCGATAAATTATTTTTAGATGGAGAATTATCAACCCATGCAATTAAGAATCCCTTTGGTTGAATTACATAACCATCGGGAATTTCAAATTTAAAATTATCATTTAAATCATCGGTAAGGAAAAACCCGCTTAAATCATATAAATTCGTTCCATAATTATATAATTCCAACCAATCAGGAGAACCACCATTTATACTATCAATCACCAGACCATCGTTGTTTGGCATTAGTTCATTAACTGCAATTGGTAGAATTTCCTCTTCAGTTGAGTTTAATGCTCCGGGTGTGGAAATTCTAAATTTTTGGCGATAAAATATCTCCTCATCGTTTCTATAACCATAACTATAACCGGCTAATAAATTGTTGTAATTCAAATAATCATAGACTTTATAATTAGCAGACATTACAAGCGCAACCGAACCATTACTTGGAGATATCCTGAAATTTACGTGAATATTTGTCCCGTAGGTTTGCTCTGGTTGATTATCTGCCCAGACGACCAAAAACGACTGCGGCTGAATCGCGGTCCCATCAGGAAACATCCATTTTGTTAAATTATTATAATCATCGGTCAAATACCAACCGGAAATATCGACCAAATTAGTGCCGCTATTATATAGCTCAATCCACGGGTCGCGTTCACCAAAATTATCTATCGGACCTGAAATATTTTCAGGCTGAACTTCATTCAACCAAATCAGCGGAAATTCAGGCATTGGCGCCGCAATCGAATTATTTGTTCCCGGAGTATAGTAAGCAGGACGAACACCAACTTCGGGCCTGAATGAGCTGCTAAAACGAGTAATCAATTTATTTATATTAGTGGATGACAAATACCAGAAACTGAGGGTATAAGTGTTTGTTTGTGATATAAGTGTATCTTGATAAATGTTTTGTGCCGCTCCACCAGCCATGGTGAAAACAATATGTAAAGAACCAATGCCGGTATGACTGGTGCTTGTTGATATTGCAGTCTGCGTAGGTGCAGTCCCGTTTATTCCCCAGAATCCTCCCTGATTTGTTAAAAAAGCGCCTTCGAAGTCTCCACCGCGGATGAGGTTTTCACCGACCTCCGGAACAGTACCGGATACTAATTTAATATCGTCAACATAAATATCTCCCGCAACATCCGGATATAATATTAATCGCTTGTAAGATGGCGTTAATGTCCCTGTGTAATAGAAAAATCGCCACTCGTTCCCATCAGACCAATTTGCGACTCGGGTATTGTCTTTTGTTGTGTCAATCAATTGCAACGATGCGCCGCCATTTGCGGCATTTTGAGGCCAGGGTTTAGCAGATTCGTATCTTACTTTGTCAACTATCACTTCTCTCTGGTCGGTGGGTTTTAGAATTGTAATCGTTTCGCCTCTATTGTCTAATGAACCGTCAAATTGGTCAAACACATTAATATTTGTGCCATAAGTTGTAGCAAATACAGTGATATCTTTTGCAAGAATAAGATAATTCTGTGGAAGTAATATTGAACCTTGTGGAAATTTATATCCAATACCCGAAACCCTCCAATCTGATAAATCGATAGCACAATTTCCTGATGGATTAAACAATTCTATGAACGCCGCACCTTGATTTACCGGATTATACATTATTTCCGTTACGACGACTTTTGGTTCTTCTGGCATTGTCGAGAGATAAACATTCACACTGTTGCTAGAACCTGTAATATAATTTCCTTTATAATCGTAAGCTGAAATAACAATTTCATTAGTAAGATTGTTCAATGGGTAATACGCAAACCAATTAGATACTGTGCTCCACATTAAATTAACCACTGTTCCATTAACGTAAATTGTGCTAACTTCGATTGGCGCAATGCCCTCAATTTTCAGTAGATTATTGTTTGTTGTAAAGTTATTGGTCGGAGAAGAAACCGCAAAATTGCAACTATTTGAAGCAAGACTTGCGAGCAAAAAGTTTCTTCTATCATTAAACCAAGTTTTAAGGGCTGATGGATCTGTCAACGTTGCACCGTCGCACATAGTAATGCCATTAGAACGAAGAGAGTTATATTTAGCATCCATAATCGGGTCTGCAACGGCATTTTTCAATGGGCTATTTACAGCATCCAGAACTGCTCTGAAATATGCACGGCGGAACGGCGGATGATTATACATCTTCAATACAAGCGGATCATCAGCGACAAATAATGGACCCGTGGTGGCAGTATAATTGCCAGGCCCATTAGGTGAAACAAGCATTAGCCAGTCAAGGTCAAAAGGATAAAGCACCCATTTCCCCCTATCCGGCTTAAACGCATACATATTTTTCCCAATCGTATGTCCCCAACTATCGAAGTTGTTAATAATGTGTTCAAACGCAAATATCCGCATCCATTGTTCCATATCGGAAAGTTGATTCATTTTTGCTGTATAAGGTTCAGGCGAGGTTGCGTTTGCAACGTTAACAAGATTGAATATATTAGTGTAATTGTTTGCAGATTCGTAACTTCTTTTTAACCAGTTCCAGCGGTATCGGGCTGTTTTTTTAGAACCATCGACGCTCGTATAATTTTCCAATCTCGGCATTGGATCTGCTATCAAGCCACCTGAATCATTAAACTCAAATGCGCGATCAACTTTATAAAAATCGCCATCAGTTATGTCGGGCGACCATTGTTCTATGTATTCTCCGCCGGGTTGAATTACAGCCTCAAACACACCACCTCGTTGTATATCTTTGACACCGTTTACATTGAGCCTAATGAAATATCTATAACTATTTGGAAGGTTCAATTTGTCTGCAATCCAATACGCCATCTGTTCTTGAATAGCGGTGGTTTCCCCACCGTGCCCACCGGGCCAATCAATAACAAGGTCGGTATCTCCAAGAAACTCATTATCGTCCGGGAATATGATGCTATATCCACAACGGTTTCCTGACGGGGTGTTAAAACCGGGCGCAATGTATGGGCTTCCAGCGAACAACCCGCTTGCTCCATAAATAGCGCGACAATTTCCCAAAACAAATGTAATTGGCAAAGGCGTATTGTGTAATTTATGACGATTTGACCACTTGTTAAATACTTCCTGCGTCATCCATAATCTATAAACTGGAAAATTACCTGTTGGCATTGAATCACCAAATAACACGAGGCATTCCCTATCAGGCGCATCTTTTGGGTAAATTGAAAGATTCAACGGACTTACTAAATCCGAAGCAGAAATATAAAACGAAACTAACACACCGGTTTGTTGTCCCGGAATAGTGGCGCTAAATATACCGTCTACTGCTACTTTGTCTCCACCTGTTCCATCATCCAGCATTGGTATAACCGCATAATTAGCCAACGAGTCTATTCTATAATAAAGATTTATGGAAGAGATGCCATCGGGGTCGTGTACCCTTGCAGTAACAATTACATTTTCACCAGAAAGCGGAACAACTGGCGTATGAGCAATTTCATAAATTGCCGGTGGCGCATTAGTAACTAAACGACTGTTGGGCAACCCTGGAGTACCGGGATTTATCGGTGTATTCATTTTAACAGCAGCCTCAAGCCAACACCCGCGTATTCGGAATAAAATTTCAGGATGCCCCTTTAACCATCGCACTTTTCCGCGGATAGTGGCTCTGGTATTAGATGTCAATGGAGAAGAAAGATTTATCCGTATTCTATTTATCTGATTATCACCGCGGTCAACGGCGCGAACGTGATATGAATTTGAGCTTTGAAAACCTTCGGTTGTTTCAAGAGATGAATTCTCTTCTGTTCCTTCGGCAATCCATCCGCCAGTACCAGATTCAAAAGTAAAATTGGTAACGACATTTTGTCCTGAACTGTTAACAACTTCAATATTATCAATTAAGCACTCGCCTGCGCCTTGCAAAAGAACCTGCAACTGGTCTGCAGAACTTGTTATTCCATTGTCAACATAACCAGTAACAGAAAAATCTGTCCATTCTGCCTTTTGTGTCTCATCACTATCAGCCCAATTTGAAGGAAGCCGTTTATTACTGTGAGAATCAATAAGTTCAAGACTACTGCCGCCAAATCTACTCCATTTGTTCCATTCTCCCCCTGTGTTATATGTTACTTCATCAACCACTACGTAAATTCTGTTTGTCCCAATCAAATAATCTGCGTTAGTAGGTATTATAAAATCTCTCTGTTGCGGCGCCGTTAGACTACTATATTTAGCAAAGGGTGAAACCAGTAAATTAGAATGCACAACATCGCGCCATTTCGCAACTGCAATACGTTCTCCATTATTAGCAAGGTTACCGGAGAAATTTCCAAACGTGTTTGTTAAATTCAATTGTGGATGTTTGGAAAGAAGATTGGTGATATTCTTTGCAACAACAATATACTGCTGCGGCATAAGAGAAGTGTTTGCTGGAAATGTATAGTCAATACCATCAACAAATCGCCATCCACTGATATCAACAACATTAGTGCTCCGATTATAAAGTTCCACATATTCATCATCGGAGTTTCGGGAAACCGGCGCATACATAATTTCATTTATAACAACATCGCTAATCCAAATTTGGCTATTTGTACATCCCGGGGTGGAATTTATTAGGGGATAAAATTCACCTGAACCATCAGGATAACGTCCAGTTGAAATCCCCGTTTCCTGCGCTTCAAACCTAACAGCGTCTATTACCATATCAGCGCCTGGATTCCATAAAACGATGGATTCTCCAGCACTGTTCAATGCAAGCCCCATTTGATTTTGATTAAAAGCGATATACCCTTGCGACGGTATTATGGTCGCATTTGGGATTCTGAATTTTTTTGAATCAGGAGAAAGTGGATTTTTATTATCTGCAAGATAACATCCGGAAATATCAACAGGCTCATCACTGTGATTGTAAAGTTCTACAAAATCAACATCTGGCGATTGAGAAGCGGCTAAAAATTCATTAATGACCACATTCCGCAATGGCGAGGGAGTAAAACCCTCAGCCCTGCCGGGTGAACCGCCGACTTTATCACTCCAACCCCATGCCAGCGGATTTTTTAAACCCAATGATGGTCTTACAAGAACCATAGAGTGTCCAGTCCCATCGGCAGCCACTGGCCACCAAGATTGTGTTTTGTAGTTAACATCTAACAATACAGCGCCCGATTGGCTAAAAAGCTTAACCCTACCACCGCCATTAGGGAGCGAACCATCGTAAGGTCCAAAAACATTATTTATTCCGTAATGACTAATAATATCCGATGGTTTCCTTGCTACAACAAGAAAGCCACCCGACGGTATAATCGTGTTTGTTGGAAATGAAAATTTAATATCTCCTTCAAACCTGTATAAACTAATGTCCTCTGGTGTTCCTGATGAATTAAACAACTCAATAAATTCATAATTTAATGTGTCAGGTGAATACGGATTAAACATAATCTCCGAAATCACAAGTGGTGTCCGTCGTGTTGTCTGCCCCAATGGTTCTAAATTAACAGGAAAAGATGTTGATTTTGAATTTATTGTTGTTGAAAAGTCCTGAAATATTACAGATGCCGAAGTTCCCTGTATTGCGCTTGAAACAGCAAAACCAATATATACACGGGAAGTCATTGAAATATTGGTCTTTCCTAATGAACTCCATGTTTCTCCATCCATACTTGCAAATGAAGAAAAGTCATTTCCCGTTCGCTTCAATCTCAACCAGGTAAAAGGATAATTTAATGGATAAGAACCGGTAACTACCGCTTGAGAATTTGATGCTGCTCGGTAAGACATAAATACGCCGTTTAACACCGGTGTGGCAAGAGTAGCGATAAATTTACTCCCTGAATCTAACGTTTCTCTTGCCATAATCCCTGCCTTTGCCCAAATATCTGAGGCTTGAAAAGATTCAATCCTAACCCTAATATCAAAATCATTATCTATCTGCCGATAAATAAAATTGAATTGGTCTGCTGCGCCCCCAATATTTCCTCCACCACCAGAGATGGTTACCTTGTTCTCGACTATTGATAGTGAACCGGTTGGCAAAGCACCATTTATATTCGTGGTTTTGTATGAAGGCGCTGTGAAAATGGCTTCTTCCCAATCCGGCATAGTATTGTTTTCGCTAGAACAGTCACTAATTCCATTAACATAAATGGTGTAATTTTCTCCGTCGGACAAATAATCCACCTTTAACAAAACACCTTTACTATCATCAAGCAGAGCAGCTGATAGTATTGGATGATTTATCTGTTCTGAATTTATAATCACATAGTTATCTAAATTTGTTGCAGATCGCTTCAAAACTAATTCTGAAAAATTTACTTCAACTTCATCAAAGGCAATGCTTCGCACGCTAACAAGATGAGGCGGTTCTTCATCTAATAAAACAGTTAACTGCGCTACCCTGCTTGTAACAGAATAAGTTATATTGCTAACAACATTAGCAGCAACAAGATAAAACAAAGATTCAGTATCATTTCTTCTTACACAAGGAATTGTTAATGTTGCGTTTGTTGCGCCACTTATTGGCTGGTTATTTTTATACCATTGCAAAGTTGGTGATGGTACACCAGAAACCCCCGCGGTAAAGGTTGCCGGCATTAATTCTACAACTGATACGTCTTGTGGCTGGTTTGTTATAGAAACTGGTATCTGGATAAATGATTGA
>JAKPVM010000222.1 GCA_029572555.1 Verrucomicrobiota bacterium
TCTCAATTATTGCTCTGACACCCCTAACGGGGTTTTCCTCTGTGTTAATGTCTATGCTATAATCCTGTCACTCCTTCGGAGTTTTAAAATGCCAGCAAGAATGCTGGCATCACAAAAGAACCTCGTAAGAGGTGACATTATTATAGCAAACAAAATACAAACATCATAAACCGCTGAAAGCGGTGACAGAACCATTATTGGATTTCTAAATTATCGCTCTGACACCCCTAACGGGGTTTTCCTCTGTATTAATGTCCATGCTATAATCCTGCCACTCCTTCGGAGTTTTAAAATGCCAGCCTTCGGCTGGTTGATATTTATTCGCATCTCTTAATTTGTGAGGCACGTCAGAAGTTGGGAAGAATAAATCCGGCACTTTTTATTTTTATTATGGGATGGTTGTTGAGTAAAATATAGATTTGTAGTTTGTTAATTTTGTTATTTTATAACCACGAGGATTAAATGGATTTAACAGTGATAATTGCAGTAGCTTTTGGTGTATTATGGATAGGATTGTCAAAAGCAGGTTTTGGCGGCGGTCTGGGGATGCTCACGACGCCTCTCTGCGTTCTTGCTTTTGGAATGATGGGAAAATCCCCTTCTTTTGCCATCGGAATGGTGCTTCCGTTGCTTTGTAGCGGTGACGCATTTTCTCTTTATCACTACTGGAAAAAATGGAAGATTGAGAACCTTTATTATTTATTGCCGGGTGTTATCATAGGCGTTTTTATAGGTGCGCGGCTTGTCGGCAAATTTTCTCCGAGTGAGCTTAATATTTGTATTGGAATAATTGCTATTGCGTTTGTTTTGTTTCAATTCTTGAAGGAAAAAATATTTAAATATGAAAGCAATTTTAAGCCGGGGCACACCACTGGTTTCCCATTCGGAATACTTGCTGGAATAACTTCAACGTTTGCTCATGGCGCAGGCCCAGTTGTAAGTATGTTTTTAATTCCACAGAAAATGTTAAAGGAAATTTACATCGGCACTACGGTCTTAATTTTTACTTTTATAAATTGGATAAAAATGCCCTTTTTTATTATGAACGGAATTATTACTAAAGAAAGCCTCTTAACTTCACTCTATTTTTTCCCGCTTGTGCCGGCTGGTGTATGGTTCGGCGTTTGGCTTAATAAAAAGATTCCTGAAAAATCGTTTATCAATTTAATCTATCTGTTTGTTTTTATAACGGGTTTATATTTAATTGTTTCAAATATTTAAATCATCGGTTTAGGATGAGGACTCTGTAAAATCGTCTATTTAATAAAATGGCTTCGTTATCAATTAAATCAATCACTGACCCCATGCCGTTGTTGGTATAGATAGAAGACCAGCTGCTTAAATTCTGAGATGCTTGTAAAACATAGATTTTGTCACTATGAGAACCTATTTTTATCTTAAACACTGAGGATTCAAATCCTATTTTTGAAGCATCTATGGATAATTGACTTGTATTCACAACGAGTCTTGCAGTTGAACTTGTTGCAGAATTTCCATAAATGTCCGTTACAACAACATAATATTCACCAGCATCATTTCTTTCAGCATTGTTTATGGTTAATGTAGAATCTATTGCTGCTGATATTTGGTTACTATTAAAATACCATTGATAATGCGCGCCTCCTAATGTCTCTGCTACAATTGAGAAAACTGCTGTTTCGCCCTCCTTAACAGTAAGGTCTAGCGGGTTGTTGATGATAACTGGCTTGTCTGGCGCATATATAGAGACCTCTTCTGATGAGAAAGAAGACCCAATGAAATTTGTTGAGTAAATCTTATATTTATAAATTGCGCCCGGTATTGTTAGGGTATCTGAATAATTTATTTCTTTAGTTTCAAAAATCAAAACATCAGTGTCATTGATAGACCTTTCAACGATGAACCCCGTGTGAAAATTTGTTGGTGGTACCCAGCTCAATATAATTTTATCAATTCTGTTGCTTGTTATGGTTAAACTTCCTGGTTCAGAAGGTAGCCCGCCGACAGGATAATGAACACCCATCGTCATATTGTTGCTGCCAGTGCCAATACAAGGCGAGTCTGATGATAATCTAAAATCGCCGGCGGCAGGATTTCTGAACATAGGATTTAAACTGATGTTGCCAATCCCAGTCCAGTTTGTTCCTTCAATATCGCTGAAATTAACAACAATTACGGGGTTGTTGGTAACAAATATTTGAGTCTGATTTCCCCAAATTATATTATTGTATGTATTGGTTGCTCTTCCACCCTGGTACTGCGTTGGATACTTTGCCTGCAGATTAATCCCATAATTATTTGAAACTAATGTGCAATTATAAATTGAAGCATTGCACTCATCTTTTACCGCTACTCCAGAATTACAATTATAAATTAAACAATTGCGAACAACAATGTCACTTGAGCCATCGCCAATAGATATTCCTTTATCATACGGAAAATCGTGCATTACGCAATCCTCAATTATGATAGATGTTGAATAATTCGTATCATCATTCCCAACATCAACCCCATCAATGTTGGTGTTAGGACCATTTCTAAAAGTTGAACGTCTTACAATGGTGCCAGGGTGGGCAGCATCAAAATCAAGCGCATCACCTGTGGTATGTTCAAACAGACAATCTTCAATCAAATGTACCCCATTTCTAAGCAGTAATTCGTAATAATTATTAAAGTGACAACGGCGAATTGCTACATACTTACTAAAATATGTGAGGACTATCGGATCACTATTTGAAATATCATAATCGTGTAAATAAGAATCTTCGATTAACCCTTCTGCTCCGTTATAAACAGTAGCTTGAACGCCAGATATATCGGCATAATGAATAGTTAATGTGGAATTTGTTCCATAAGCTGAAACTTCTCTGTGAACATTAGGACTATCAAGCGGAATAATTTTAACAGGATTGTCAAAAGTCCCACCTATCAAAATAGTTCCGCCATCAGTTGCTCTAATAATTGTATTAGTGGCAACTTTTATAATTGTTCCCGCCATAACCGTTAGTGATATGTTAGTAGGAACTATTAAATTCGAAGAAACTATTATTGTACCTCTTTCAGGAGACCAAACTGTGTTTGTTGATAAAACGCCTCCATAAAATATTTGAGGATAGCTGGTCATAACTGTGGCAAGATTTGAAAACGGCGAAGAACCAGAACCATTAACCGCTTTAATCCGCAAATAGTATCTAACATCGGGAACAATGTTCGTGAGTTGATAACTTGTTGAGTTAGCCGATATGGTTGCTACATTACTCCAATCAATGTTATTTGTTGAAATCTGAACGACAAATGCCTCTTCGTTTTCAGAGTTGTCTATCCATTTTATAACTATAGTGTTAAGATTTATTGGAAATGCAATGAAATTTAAAGGTTCACCTAGAATCCCACCCGGATTTGTGAAAAATCCCATTCTTGTTCCTTCATATCCGCCCATAAGCGCAGGGGAGTTTGAAGCGAGAAAATAGTTCCCGCTTGATGCCTCAATAAAGAGCGGGTCTGTGTTTATATTCCCGATTCCCGGAAAAATAGTGTCATACTGGATATCAGAATAATGCAGTTCTATAGTTGAGCCGTCTGTGGCAAGAATATTAGTTTTGTTTCCCCAGACTATATTATTTGTGCCGATACCGCTTCCATATCCTATAGTTCGTTCTCTTAACCATAATCCATAGTTATTATCCACTACTGTATTCTGGGTAAAAATGCAATTTGAAGACCCGTACGCTGAAACACCAATACCGTTGGAATAAAAAAGCGAGTTAGAAACAATCACATTGTGGGATAAATCAGCTATCGAAACTGCTTTGTCTGGAAAATGATGCACAAGAAGTGTATCAATAATTGTGCCTGGATTATTTCCTAAATCAATGGCATCAGTATTTGATCCAAAACCATATCTAAATGTTGTCCTGCGAATTTCAATGTTTTGCGAATCGGCAAAATCACAAGCGTCAGAATAGACATTTTCAATTAGACAATCTTCAATTGTAACTGGAGAGGAAGAAAATCTTATTTGATTGTAATCTGAAATTCTACATTTATTAATTAACACACTCGAGGAATTTGTGGAACCGACTAAAAGTCGGCTTCCATCACGCAAATCCCGTAATGTTGAATTGGAAATCTTGAGAACAGAATTGGTACTTGCCGCCACCTGCCCTGCCACTATCTCCGCATTGCTTATTACAACCAAAGAATTTATGCCGTATGAAACAATACCTCTCCACGGTGTTGTACCATCAGACGGGATAAAATAAACAGGAGAACTTTCGCTACCATAAACGTAAATACACGAGTTAGAATTAGCATAAATCGACGCTGATTGATTCATCAATATGACTGAACCAGGTTCAAAGGTCATTGAAACGCCCGAATTTAAAAAAACATCATTTGTAATTTCAGTAACCCTCCCATTTCCTTCAATAAGCATATCATTTGAAACCACGCCGCCAAATTTATTTAGATTTTGAACAAACACGACATACTTATTTGTTGAACTAATCACATTCTCATAAGAATCCACCGCAGCAATGAAAAATCTATTAACACCAGCAGACACATCAGACAAGAACTCCCAATATTTGTTCGTATAATTAAACGACGCCTCTAATCCATTAACAGTAACGCCAGTTGAACCGGAAGCCGAGTTTGTCCCATACAGCAAAACTTTGTTGGAATACACAAATGAAAAATATTCTCCATTAACGGTATTATCTGAAACTACTCGCAAATCTGGAATCAATGAAAAATCACTGCTGTTCAAAGTCCCGTTAAATCCTATGATGGAAAGAATATGTGTGCCGGGTTGGAGTCTGCTTCCAACAGTTCCAAGATTATAGACTTCGGCAGGTAATCCCCTGTAACCGAGCGCCTCGTGATTTGGTGGCAGCGACATCGTATTATAAGGCGGTTCTGTTCCAACACTTCCCGGCGCATTAGGCGAGCGGGCAACCTCTATTCCGTCAATATATGCTATAAAACCGTCGTCATAATCCATTACTAATTCAATCTTAGAATTTAAATCAACTGATGAATCAATTGTAAAACTTTTGCGGATATATAATGTAGAAAACCTGTTAGACATCACAAGCAATACTGTGGCATCGTCTCCGTCTTCATATCCAAATCCTCCAGCGCCGTTCAACCACGAATTATCAAGTAATGAATCGCCTGTTGTCTTCCAATCAACTTGTGGAGCATTTGTCCCCAACCTGTATTGCCACATATCACTATGTCTTACAAGGTATTGATATGATTGGTGTGAACTGTCTGACACAACTTTAACGGTAAGAAATTCAGAGGAATGAGCATATTGGATAGAGCAAAATACGGACACAATCTGCCCAATAAATGATATTAAAAGGAAAAATTTTTTATTCATCTATTTGGCTTAAATTATTTTATAAATCTATTTTTGTAAAGTATTAAACAGAAGCCTATGATTTACGTTATTCTTATTCTTCACATTTATTCGGTTTTTAATGTATGATTATTTGTATGGGAAAAGATGTTAAGGCAAGCGCAATAATAGTAGCCGCCGGAAGAGGAACAAGAATGGGCGGTATTGATAAACTATTTATCAAGGTTGCAGATTTGCCGATTATTGCGCACACGGTTCTTAAATTTGAGTGTTGTTCAAGAATAAATGAGACAATAATTGTGATTCGTCAAGGACAAGAACCTGTTTATACTGAATTACTTAACAAACTAAATCTTAAGAAACATTGCAAACTAACAATTGGCGGGCAGGCGCGACAGGATTCGGTATGGAACGGTCTCAATGCAGCGTCTGGCAAGATAGTGGCAATACACGATGGCGCTCGTCCTTGTGTTCCTGTTGATTTGATAGAAAAAGTTATTGACGCTGCTATTGAATATGGAGCGGCAGTAGCAGCAAAGAAGATGATAGATACTGTAAAAGAATCTGATGACGACGTCCATATTTCACGAAATATGGATAGAAGCAAACTATGGACTGTACAAACCCCTCAATGTTTTAATCGGGATGTAATTAGCAAAGCAATACAAACGGCAAAATCAAAAAATCTTGAATTAACCGATGACACTGCTGCCTGCGAATTAATTGGACAACCAGTTAGGCTTGTTGAATATAAAGAACCAAATCCAAAACTGACTATTTCATCTGATTTGCCTTATATTGAATTTTTACTTAAAAAACAATCTTAAATCTATTCATACCTTGCAAATGACAATATTAAAGAATAATTTTATTATGGAATGACGAAATGAAAAGAAAACTTACATTTACATTATTGATTGTTGTCCTTGGGATTAACTTAATCATAGGAGCACGGATATATTTTTATTCTCTTCAAGCTGTCGAAAAAGATGACCCGTATTTAAACATAAAAATTTTTACGACTGTCCTTGAAAGAATTAAAAGGGATTATGTTGACGGGGATAAGCTTTCTTATCACGACCTTATTTATGGAGCGCTAAAAGGAATGTTAGGGATGTTAGACCCGCATAGTGAATTTATGGATTCTTCAAAATATGATGAATTAAAAAAAGACACAGAAGGCGCGTTTGGTGGTGTGGGCATTGTCGTTTCAATGAAAGATAATTATATAACTGTGGTATCTCCAATGGAAGACACGCCCGGATTCAAAGCAGGTATCCTTTCAGGGGATAGAATTCTTAAGATAGACGGTAAAAGTACTGAAAAAATGGGGCTTCAGGAGGCCGTTAAAAGGCTTCGCGGCAAACCCGGCACAGAGGTTACCCTAACAATTATCAGACCCTCCACCGGGCAGACAAAAGAATACAAACTCGTCCGGGCTGATATTAAGGTGCCTACTATAAAAGATATCAACGGTAAAAATGAATTCCAGGTAGGAGAAGACAAAATTGGTTATGTCAGAATAATACAATTTGGCGAACAAACAGCCGACGACCTTGAAAAGGCCCTAAGTAAACTTGAATCAAAAAATGTCGAATCTATTATCATTGATTTGAGAAATAACCCGGGCGGTTTATTAGACCAGGCAGTAGCGGTTTGTGGAAAGTTTTTACCAAGCGGCACATTGGTTATTACTACTGAGGGACAGAGCGAAAACCAAAGGGCTGAATACAGGATTAGTAGAAGCGGGAAAGTTCGTAAAAATCCTCTCGTTGTCCTTGTAAATGGTGGTAGTGCGAGCGCCTCTGAAATTGTTGCTGGCTGTTTTCAGGACCTGAGAAGGGCTATTATTGTTGGAGAACAAACCTTCGGAAAAGGCTCTGTTCAGAGCATAATTCCTTTACATGATGGCTCTGCTTTGAGGTTAACAACCGCAAAATATTATACCCCAAGTCACAGGGTTATTCATGAAAAAGGCATTACACCCGACATAATTGTCCCTTTGAGTATAGGAGAAGAACGAGACTTGTTTTTAATGCGGAACATAATAAGTCCGGAGTCGTTAGATGAACAAGAAAGAGAACGATTAAAAAACATTAAAGACCCTCAATTAGAACGCGCTTATGATTTGCTAAAAGGAATTCAATTGTTTTCAAAACGAACCAACAAACCAATAAAAGTAGTGGAAAAATAGCGTGGAAACTCCTATTGTAATTCTCGCAATAGAAACTTCCTGCGATGAAACCTCTGGCGCTGTTATAAAAGACGACAGAATATTATCAAACATAGTTTCATCTCAGATTAAATTACACTCGGAGTATGGTGGTGTTGTTCCAGAAATTGCCGTAAGAGAGCATTTAAAGAATCTGCCAATTGTAGTAAAAGCCGCTTTTGCAGAGGCAAATATTAATCCTGACGATGTGGACTTAATTGCAGCCACTCGCGGCCCGGGTTTGCCATCTGCGCTAATGGCGGGATATAGAACAGCGCAGTCAATTGCATTCACTCTAAAAAAACCGTTTTTCGGGATTCATCACCACGAGGCTCACCTTTATTCGCCATGGATTTCACCAGAGGAAAAACGGCTTCAATTAGAATTATTTAGACCAAATATATCTTTAATTGTAAGTGGTGGTCATACCTTGCTTGTATATGTTAAATCTGAATTTGAACATCAAGTTCTGGGTTCCACTATTGACGATGCGGCTGGGGAATGCTTTGACAAGGTTGCTAAACTAATCGGTCTGCCATATCCCGGTGGGCCGCAAATGGACAAACTTGCTGAAAAAGGCAATCCCGATAAATATTTTTTCCCAAGACCAATGTTGCAAAATCAGGACTTAAATTTTAGTTTCAGTGGATTGAAAACCGCTGTCCGGTACTTTTTAAGGGATAATCCCAAAGTGCTTGACGATATACAAAATATTTGTGATTTGTGCGCAAGTGTCCGAGAAGCAATCATAGACGTTCTAATAGCCAAAACCAACCGCGCAATAGAAATCACCGGTGTTAATTGCGTTACTGCATCAGGCGGTGTTTCATCCAATAAACTCCTCAGACAAAGGCTTGAACAAATAGCTAATAAAAAGCAGATTTTATTGAGGCTTTCAGACCATCAATTTTGCACAGATAACGCTGCAATGGTTGGCATTGTGGCTTATATGAAACACAAGGCTGGCTATGAGCCAACAGATCTTGATTCTGATATTATTTCATCATGGGTGTTGACATAATGGCTATTTTAATGTTTGCATAATGTTTGTTAATCTATGGATATTGAGAAGATTACAACAGCTTTGCAGGATATAAACGTAGACACCGATTTTATTTCAAAGACATTGAAGGTCGCGTCCCTTATTTCTAAACATTTTCATGATAACAATGTAGAACTTGTAGTTGTTGGCAGGGCAGCAATAGGAATGTTGACCAACGGAGCGCCACCGGGTAACGACCTTGATTTTTGTTTAATTACACCACATATTCTATCCCCGCGAAAACGTCAGACTCTAATGAGCGATTTAGGCGCCGTCGGAGGACCACGGGGCTGGAAACTTGCCGGAATACCCGTCACAATCCACGGCTTAGTAGAATCATTTTCCCGCACCCCATTCAAACAAATAAAAGCGCCTTATGGTGATGTTCTGGTAATGAAACCCGAAGATCTTCTCGTTGAAAGAATTCTGGTTTCAGTATTTCCTTCTGCCAACGATGGATCATCTTCTTCTGTGCGTTCCATTATAGTTGCAGCGCTAAACAACAATCTTGCGATTGACTGGCAAGAAGTCCTCCGTCTTGCTTCGCTTCCTGAGTATAATATTAGAAATGAGTGTGAATCAATAATTAAAGACATTGCAAATCAGCTTGGTTTGCGGTCGCCGATTTAAAATATTCTTTCACTATCATCACATAACGGGTAAAAATCAAGTCCAGCCCCCTGATTTTTCAGGGGTTTTTTAACACATTTTCAAAAATCACTTTTAGAAATTTTTATCCATTTTCCTCTCAATCATTAGCAAATAAATTACAATTGAATATATGGGTAAATATTTGTTGAATTGACACAATAATATAAACAGCTTCGATAATCTGCGAAAGCAGTTAGTATTAAAATTTCTCGCAAATGTTCGCAAATGTTTAAAAACAGTGATAAACGCGGATTTATCACAGGGATTTTTTATTTAACAGGGATATACAGGATATTTTACAAGATACAAGATACAAGATACAAGATTTTATACTGTCTATCCCTGTTAATTTAATCTTTTGATATATCTTAT
>JAKPVM010000239.1 GCA_029572555.1 Verrucomicrobiota bacterium
TGGACCAAGTTTGGGAGTCGGTGATGGCATTGAATCCTTCTCTTTTCTCAACACCGGTGTCGGAGTCAAGTATTTTTTCAAATAATGACAATGTAGGTCGAGTTGTTAACTCGACCAGGCGATTTAGCAAATCGCCCTACAATTTAAATATGCCATGGTAAAAGAATATTATCAACGACACTTGCCTCATTATCATCCAAAAGATTCAATATTTTTTATCACTTTTCGATTATCTGGATCGATTCCCGCGAAAGTATTAGCTGATTTTCAACTTGCAACACAACAATATGAAAGACTGATTAGAGCAAAAATTTTAAGCAAATCTGAGATGGAAAAAGCAATGCGTGACCATCGGCTTCTGCGCTGTTTTGCTTTTGACGATTTATTGCATTCATCATTAAACAGTCCGGTCTGGCTGAAAAATCCAGAAATTGCTGAATTGGTTTCAGAAGCTATTTGCTATCGTCATAAAAAAATTTATCATCTTTTCAGTTATTGTATAATGCCTAATCATGTTCATATGGTTTTTAATGTAGGTCGAATTGCCAATTCGACCGGGCGATTTGACAAATCGCCCTACAATGATAAACTAACCTATATTGCTAAAATAATGCATAGTTTAAAAAGATACACTGCCGCCAAAGCCAATAAAATATTGGGTAGAAAAGGCGCATTCTGGCAACATGAAAGTTACGATCATGTGATCCGCAGTCAAGAGGAATTCGATAAGATTATTAATTATATTCAACAGAATCCAGTTAAGGCTGGATTGGTTAAAAATTGGAGAGAGTGGAAGTGGATAATGTAGGTCGAGCTGCCAATTTGACAAGGCGATTTAGCAAATCGCCCTACAATAAAAGTTAAATCTAATGAAGATAGGATTGGTTAAAGATTGGAGAAAATAGCAATGGACAATGTAGTTCAAGTTGTTAACTCGACTGGGCGATTTAACAAATCGCTCTACAATAGAGATATTCGTTTGGCCTTTGTTGTCTTATTACTGAGTATCATTTGTTCGGGGCATCTCTTTGCCGCCAGCCTTTCCGGCACTGTCAAGGTTGTCGAAACGCTGGAACCATTGTCGGGTGTGAATGTTTTCCTGGCAAATACCAACCTGGGATGCAGTTCCGATCCCAATGGTTATTTTGCGATTACCGGGATTGAACCGGGCAAATATCAACTGGTTGCCAGCCACATTGGTTATGGAGTTTATCAGGAGTTTATCGAAATCAATGCCGGAGACAGGCGTTTTATCGATATTCGTTTGCAGGCTTTGCCGGTCTTGATCGATACGGTTTCGGTATTCGGCGAGCGGCGATTCAGACGCGAACTCGAAGGCGATCTGCTGAATATTAGTTCCGTCGAGTTGAATCTCGCCCCGAAACTCGGCGAGCCCGATCTATTTCG
>JAKPVM010000242.1 GCA_029572555.1 Verrucomicrobiota bacterium
ATTTAGAATAGGATTAACAATGGGAAAACGACTAAAGGACGTTGATCTAAACAATACAAACCTTTTTCATCAACCCCGAATAGTTGATATTCAGAATGCACACTGTCCCAATGGCTGTGATTTAATGGCAGAAAATATCAAAATTAAGGGCTTGAAAGCCATTGAAGTTAAAATTCGTTGGAAAAATAAAGAAGGTAAGTTGTATCTTGATCCAGAATTCGGCAGTTACGAAAACATTTCAGAAGTCGAAGTACCAAAAGGCGAGATAGTCGAGTTCATCTGTCCCCATTGTGGGATATCTTTGCGACGTGAACAAGAGCTCTGTCGCAATTGTTCTGCTCCGACTTTTGCGATGGAATTACCTGGTGAAGGACAAATAATCGGCTGTTTGCGTAACGGTTGTTTCGAGCATACTTTGAAAATTGAAAGCTTTGCCGCAATGCAATTGCGAATAGAAGAAAAATTTATTAGAATGATAATGTAGCTACGAATGATGAATATTTTTAAGCCACTATATCTTGTTATTTTTTGTTGTGAAAATACAACTTGCGGTATAAATTTTACCGCTTTGTAAAATAATTGGACCCGAAGTTTTGACTGGATTAAAATTGGATGTCGTGCAGTTAACAATTTTTCATTACCTTACTAAGATAACAGAGTCGTTCTGGCTGTCAGACAATCTGATCAGCATCGTGTGAATATGGAATCTAAAACAAATATTATCAATCGGAACGTCCTGGTTTTAAACCAGACCTACGAACCGTTGCATATTTGTGATGTCAAACGGGCGATCGTGCTTATTCTGGAGGATAAAGCCAGCCTGGTTAAAGCATTTGATCATCAAATGTTAAAGACTGTTCAGCAAAATTTTGAGATCCCTTCCGTTATCAGGATTCACAAATACATCAAAGTTCAACACTGGGAAGCGGTTCTTAATAAAGCCAATATTTTCCGGCGCGATAATTTTACCTGCCAGTATTGTGGAGCTCGCAATGTACCACTAACTATAGACCACATTATTCCCAAAGTTCACGGCGGTCAAGATACCTGGACCAATCTTATTACCGCCTGTATCACTTGCAATAACAAAAAAGGAAACCGTAATCTAATTGAATCAGGGATGGTATTAAGAACTAAACCCATCAAGCCTCACAAAATTCATACATTACAACGATTTGCCGAATCACCAATTGACGAGTGGCGGCCATATTTATTTTTAGAATAAGGACAAAATGGAAAATCGCAAAGTAAAAGGCAGAATCTTAAGCGGAATGCGTCCGACCGGTAAAATGCATTTAGG
>JAKPVM010000244.1 GCA_029572555.1 Verrucomicrobiota bacterium
CAAAGCCGCAGCTTGAAATCTTTCCATACCCTTGATTTTCTTAATGCCTTACTCAGCCGTCTTGGTGTATGACCCAGAAAATTTATTTGTGGAATTCCAGAAAGATATTTGCTTGCCTTTAGAACTGCGTTTGAATGTAGATGTCCGATAATTGTCATCTCGATTTGATTTAATCTGGATTGAACAGATGGTTCTTCGGCAAGGTAACAAAGGGCAGACGGGTCGTGGCAAAATAAGATTATGCGATTGTCCGGTTCTATTTCATCAAAGATTTTTCTTATTGCTTTTAGATGTTGGTTATAAAGTTCAAGCCATTGAGGTCTTTCTTCATCAAGAGCTTCGGACTGAAAGATTGGCATTGCAATTATTGTTGAAGTGATTCCGACTAAAATATATTTTCCGAATTTCAAACTCCAGTATGGTTCAAGTCCAAGTTCAGTAATCGCACGGTTATAACTTGCAAGTCGTAAACCTCCAATCCCGCCAAAAAGACTTAACTTACCAAGTTCGTGGTCGCCAATAATGGCTTTAAAGTTTTTACCGAATTTTGACTGCAATTTTCCAAGACACTCTTTTGCGCTTGCAAATGAGAGGTCATCTGCAACACCGATGAACGCTGTGTCGCAAGTATAATCACCGAGCGCGATTGCAAAATCGGGGTTTCCAACTTTATCGAGGAATAAATCAAGTTTGTAGTAATGATTTAGGGGATCTTTCAGCCACACAAATCTTCTATATAATTTAGCAATATAACGAAGAAACGGATTAGGGACGCCTTGTTTTTCAAAGTCATAACGTTGCCTCTCCAACTCGCACGAGTAATGGATATCGCTGACAATTGCGATATTCATTATGTTATCCATTTAATAATTTCCTTATAGATGAAATCCACAGGTTCACGATTTTATGAAATCTATTTTTCACAAAATTCAACGAAATTTTTCAACAGTTTTAAGCCAACATTCTGACTTTTTTCCGGATGAAACTGAACTGCAAAGATGTTGTCTTTCCAGATTGATGACGCGAATCTGTCGGCGTAATTCGTCCAGGATGCTATAATTGATTCATCAATGGGATTAGGGTAATAACTGTGGACAAAATAAAAAAAACTTTTGTCTGGTATACCTACAAATATTGGGCAGTCCGGTTTTGTAAATTCAAGCTGGTTCCATCCGATTTGTGGAATTTTAAAATCGTCTTTTTGTGTAAATCTTATTACATTTCCTTTGAAAATAGAAAGCCCCAGAGCCGTGCTATTAAACTCTTCACTCCGTTCAAACAGTACCTGGTAACCAATGCAAATTCCTAAAAACGGTTTCCCGTTCTTTAATAAATTAATTAAAGGATTAAAAAGGTTTTGACGTTGCAGGGCGTTAATACAATCATCAAATGAGCCAACACCGGGTAATACTATTCCTTGTGCATCTTCGAGCCCTTTTGAATTTTTGAAAAGTCGCACATCAGCGCCTACATTTACGAACGCCTTTTCAACACTTCTTAAATTTCCAGCACCATAATCTATTAGCGCAATCATCGTGTTGAAATTTGACTTATTGAAACCGACAAATCAAGTTTTGATTGTGTTATGTTTGATTTCGGATTCTGTTTTTAATCTTAGCTGTCCACAGGCGGCATCAATATTTGCGCCTTTTTCTTTCCTCAATGTTGCCGTGACGCCGTTGCGTTTTAAAACATTCAGGAATTGTTTCTGCACGGTTTCCGAAGGTGAATGAAAGTCCAATCCCTCTACTTTGTTGCAGGGAATTAGATTTACCTTTGTTCTCAATGGTTTGGCGAGTTTTGCCAGTTTTGCCGCTTGTTCGGAAGAGTCGTTGACACCTTCAATCAGTATATACTCAAAAGTTATCATCCCTGATTTGTTCATCCTGTAAAAACGCAAGGCTTCCATTAAATTTTCAAGTGGATATTTTTTGTTGATTGGCATTAATTTTGAACGCACATCGTTTGTTGCGGCGTGTAATGAAATAGCAAGGCGCAATTGCAATTTTTCAGTGGCGAGTTGCCTTATTTCAGGTACTAATCCACAGGTTGAGATGGTGATTTTTCTTGCTCCAATGTTGCAACCCCACTGCGCATTAATAATTTTTATTGCCCTTATTAAGTTTTCGTAATTTGCGAGCGGTTCACCCATACCCATAAAAACGATGTTGTTAATTAGTCTTTTCTTGTTTTCTAATTCTGGGAGTTTTTCATTTATCGCCCAACGTTCTACAGCTAAAATTTGCTCCACAATTTCGCCTGCATTTAGATTTCGTTTAAAGCCGAGTAGACCGCTTGCACAGAATTTGCATTTATATGCGCACCCAACCTGTGTTGAAACACACAGGGTCATTCTATCGTCCGGTTCTCCATATAAGGCTGGATTAGCGGGGATTAAAACGTTTTCAACGAATTCGCCATCTTCTAATTGCCATAAGAATTTGCGGGTTAAATCATCCGAACATTGCACCTTAACCAGTTTAGATGAATAGAGAATGAACATCTCAGATAATTTTTTCCGCAAAGCGATAGGCAGGTTTGTCATTTCATCCCAGGAATTTGCGTAATTTTTATAAATCCAATTAATTAATTGGTTTGCGCGATAGTCCGGTTCTTTTATTCTTTTTAAAGAATTTACAATCTCGTCCTGATATAGTGATTTTATATTTTCTGTTTTGGATATGAATGTATTCATATTGCTATAAAAATTATATGCGGTTTGGCAAGTAGCACGCCAAGGAGGTGGGGGTGGGGGACCCCGCTGAAGAAACGAGCTACTCCATACCAAACCGCAAAATAAATCTATTTTGTAGAAGTAAAAATGTCAATAGTTATATTGAAAATATAATTTTAAAAATTTATCTTAATAAGTTTTTGAATTTCAACATTTTCTAACAATAAAATTGAATTTTATCAGAATTAAGGTAAATTTTTTACATTCAAGAATATGAAATCGGGCACTTTACCGGTTAAAGAAATTGATGAAAAATCCAAAAGCAAGGAGCGATTGGAGCCGGGTTATCTTGTAATATGCTGGGATGATCCTATAAATTTGATGTCTTATGTAACACATGTCTTTCAAGTTGTGTTTGGTTGGGCTCATCAAAAGGCTGAATATCACATGCTACAGGTACATAATAACGGTAAAAGTGTTTTGACAAGAGAAAGCTTTGAGCGAGCCGAACATTATGTGCATCAACTCCAAAAATATGGTCTGCAAGCCACAATGGAAAAAGAAGATTGAAACTTTTAAATAAAACAGACGATAAGTTCGTCTTTGAACTTGATTTTAAGGAAAAAGAACTTTTAGTTGAAGTTCTAAAATTATATCCGGTTCTTGACCCTGCTTATCAAAAATTGAGTGACTCGTTAGATGAAGAAGAAATTTCTCTCAGCTGTAAAATTTTGAAAGAAGATCTTTTGGAACACCAGGAAAAGAATAGACAGATGGTAGATGAGATTTTTGGAGAAGGTTCTCCATTTAAGCGAGATGCGCTACATTGCAATCTTGAATTGGGAGCCGAACAACTCGAGTGTTTATTACAGGTTCTGAATGACATTCGTGTCGGCACATGGAGGAATCTTGATTCGCCCGGTTATGATGAATTAGAAAAACTCAGGCTCGAAAAAAGTGATGTTGTACCTCTTGTAGTAATGGATGTTTGTGAATATTTTGAGTATCATTTTCTTGACGCCATTGGTTTATAGAGATGCACTATTTTGACGGATATTGGGTTTATTTAGTTGAAGACGCTGGAGTTTGGTTTCCCAATCCTCGTTTTTCGCCAAGCAAAGGTATGATTGCAATTGGCGGCGGGTTGTCGGTAGAGTGGCTTATTTCGGCATATAGACAAGGGCTTTTTCCGTGGAGTGGACGACCTGTAACCTGGTGGTCTCCCGACCCGCGCGGAGTTTTGGAAGATGTCCACATATCAAAGAGTCTCGCTAAATTTCTTAAAAAGAATCCATTTGAAATAACTGTTGATACAGCGTTTGAAAAGGTAATGAGGGAGTGTGGCGAAAGAAGAACCAACGGAACCTGGATAACCGAAGAATTGATAACGGCATATACACAATTACATAATGATGGTTATGCTCATAGTCTTGAATGTCGGCTTAATGGAGAACTTGTTGGCGGTGTTTATGGAGTAAGTATCGGTGGATATTTTTCAGCCGAATCAATGTTCCATAAAGTTAGCAATGCCTCGAAGGTTGCCCTTGTGAAATTGATGCAACGGCTCAAAGAACGCGCTTATCATCTTGTTGATATTCAAATGCTTACTCCTGTTACGCAAAAAATGGGGGGAACTCTTATTCCACGTCAGGAATTTTTAGACCGTCTCGAAAAGGCTATCCTTGTAAATTGTTCATTTGTATAAGGTTTCACCAAGATTCAACCGGACCATCGGATAAAATAATATCCCCCTCATTGTTTGCGTTTTCTTGCAAGAAAGACGGAATAGGAATTGATGGACGATATTGTAGTTTTAGTTCTCCATTTTCATTTAGAAATTGTTTCCTCCAACTACGATAAAATTCAATTGCCTTATAAAATTGTTCTTTGTTTGAGACCGTTGTAGTCTTTTTTATGAATTCTTTGCTTGGTCCGAGTCCTCTTGCATACATTGGAATAATTTTACGAAACATTCTGCAACCCGGATTTTCACCGAATATTTCAATCATTTTTTCGAAGTGTTCTGTCATCAATCTAATTCGTTCTTCAAAACTGGGTTCAGGTGGGATAACATTGGTATTTAAAAATTCGTATGTCTGTTTAAAAATCCAGGGATTATAAAAGGCGCCTCTACCGATACTCACACCTGTGCAGCCTGTTTTTTCAATCATAACCTTTGCCGCTTGCGGTGTTGTTATATCTCCGTTTCCAATTACAGGAATTGATTTTACAGATTGAACAACAGCGCGTATTCCGTCGAGGTTGACCTTGCCGCCGAAGCCTTGTTCACGAGTGCGTCCGTGAATAAAAACTGCCTTTATCCCCACGTCTTCAAGGGCACGGGCTAAATCCGGCGCAATGATATTTTGTTCGTCCCATCCAAGTCTCGTTTTTGCCGTAACTGGGATTTTAACCGCCTTAGCCACAGCCTCGGCAATTTGAACCGCTTTTGAAAAATCTTTTAATAACGCAGCGCCACCACCAGTTGAACAGACTTTTCTTACCGGGCAGCCCATATTTATATCTATTGCTGACGCTCCCGTCTCCTGCGCAATTATTGCGGCATCGCGCATTTCTTCAGGGATCTTACCAAAAATCTGAGCGGCGACTGGATAATCATCAGGGTGGGTTTCAAGGAGTTTAAATGCTTTATCTCTTTTTTCAATTAATGAACGAGCGTTTACAAGGTCGGTTGTAGTCATCGCAAGCCCGCCGAGTTTGCGAATCACAATCCTAAATGGCAGATTTGTATAGCCAGCTAACGGTGAAAGAAACAGGTTTGAATTCAGTTTTAAATTTCCGATTTTGAACATTTGCAGCAAGTCTTGTTATTCTTCATCAGTGTTAGGTTCAAAGCGTGGGCGTCTACTTTGTTTTTTCAATAGGTAAGTGTGCCGCTTGATTTCTTCGTTCATATATTGAATTTCTCGATATAATTTTACATAACTTTGATGTCTTTCCATCGGGATTTTACCGTTTTCCACAGCGGATAATACAGCGCAACCTTTCTCAATTGTGTGAGAACAATCCCTAAATTTGCAGTTTTTTCCTACCTCGAAGATTTCCGGAAAAGCCTCCTGCAAGCCGTCATCAGCAGTCCATAAGCGGAACTCACGCATTCCCGGTGTATCTATTACCAAACCGCCGTTTGGCAGGATTATCATTTCTCTCCACGTGGTTGTATGGCGACCTTTGCCATCTGATTCCCTGACGTCAATTGTTGCCTGTATTTCTTCTCCATAAACAGCGTTAATCAAACTTGATTTGCCAACACCGGACGCACCTAAAAATACGACCGTTTTGCCTGTTGTAATGAACTTTTTAATTTCATCTATTCCAATCCCTTTTAAGGCACTAACAGCAAGGACTTCTGCGCGTGGAATAGTTTGTGTGATTGTATGGATTATTTCCTCTGGATTTTTTGATAGGTCAACTTTATTCAGCAATACGACCGATTTTACTCCCCCTTCATAAACCATCAGGAGATAACGTTCAAGTCTCCGAACATTTACATCTTGATCGAATGAATTAACTATAAATGCTATATTTACGTTTGCTGCTAATACCTGTTCTTTGCGCTCTTTATCGGGGACTTTTCGCACAATTTTACTAAATCTTGGCAGGATTGTTTCAATTACACCTCCTTCTTTATTTTCCAGAGGTTTAAACACCACCCAGTCGCCGACTTTTGGGAGTTCCGATGCTTTTTTAGTTTTGTGCAAAAACTTTCCGGGCAATACTACGTCGAGTTCTCCATCTTCTGTATAGATTGTATAAGCGTGTTTATGTTCGATTGCCACACGCCCAACTGAAAAGCCTTTATATTTTTCAAATTCCTTCTGAAAATTTTCGTTCCATCCTAACTGATTTAAATCCATATCGTTGCCCTGTCTATTCAGGTTTTATAAAAATAATGCACACTGGCGAACCGACTTCAACTTTTTCATCAGTAGCGGTCAATTTTCCAGTATTGCTATTAAGTTTAAAAAGTATGAGATTATCTGTTGACTGGTTTGCTGCGAGCAAGTAATTCCCATCGGGGGTGATAGCAAAATGACGCGGCATCTTGCCGCCGCTACTAATCGTTTGAATTAATTGCAAGTTTTTTTTATCCGAGGTAAATTCAAAACAAACAATGCTATCGTGCCCGCGGTTTGAACCATAAATGAACTTACCATTAGGGTGGACTTCAATTTCAGCAGTTGAATTTTGACCGGTGAAATCCGTCGGAAATGTCTTTACTGTGTTAAGTGTTTTAAAACTTCCGTTGTTATATTCAAGGGCTGTGATGGTTGAATCAAGTTCATTGATTACGAACGCAAATTTTTTGTTGGGATAAAATGCCAGGTGTCTTGGACCACATCCATCGTTTAATTTGACATAAGACGTTTCGTTTGGTTTTAACTCCCCGCTATTTTCATCAAATTTATATATAAGTATTTTATCAAGCCCAAGGTCGCAAACAAAGGCGTATTTATTATCAGTAGAAAAACCTGCCCAGTGTGCGTGTGGTCCTTTTTGTCTGGATGGATTTGCCCCTGATCCGGTGTGTTGGATTTGCGCTGTTTTTTCTCCAATCGCTCCATCTTTATTAAGTTTAAAACAGGCTACTGTTCCACTGCCGTAATTAGCCACCAGTAAATATTTTCCAGTTCTATCGGTTGTCAAATGACAGGGCGAATTTCCCCCTGAAAGGGTTTGATTAATTTCTTTAAGTTCGCCTGTTGACCGGTTTATCTGATATGCGGTAACGCCGCCCTCCCGTTGCCCACGCAAATTGGCTTCGTTTACTGCGTAGAGATATTTTTTATCTGGATGAATAGCGAGAAAAGATGGGCTTGTTGTTTGAGCGGCGAGACCTTTTAATTCAATTTTCCCACTCGCAGGCTCGAACTTCCCATAATAAATCCCTTTGCTTTTTGCACCGGTATATGTGCCAATGTAAAACCAGTAAAAGTCTGATTTTGTTTGAGCCATAGCGCAATTTTCATCAATAACACAGGCAAACCCTGTTATAAATATTAATAAAAATGATTTTATGATTTTCATAGCATTTATCAAATCATAGGAACATTTAAGGATAATTTAAAATACATTTTTAATATGTCCATAGTTGAAAGTTATAAAGGAGTTAATAACTATGTCCGACATTTGCCCTAAAGACCAAAAAATAATTTAGTTAAAATGGCATTAATTTTTGTTTCAAATTAACTGAGATTCTTGTATTTAGTATTTAAAATACCGGAGTGAAACAATGAAAAGTATATCTCGCCGAAGATTTTTGAAGAGAACGGGGCTATTCGCAGGTGTTGCAATTTCACCAGTGGTTGTTTCCCACAATGTTTTGGGCAGAAATGGAATTGTATCACCGAATGAACGAGTAAATGTTGCAATCATCGGTTGCGGATTAATGGGTAGAGGACACGTGAGAAGACTTGCAGGCGATAGCGCCTTTGAAGTTCTCGCAGTTTGCGATGTTGATAAACAACGGAGAGATGAATCGTTAGATATTGTTAAAGGATTTTATTCATCAAAAAATCAGGCAGGAAAGACAAGCGATGTTAAGGCTTATAACGATTACCGAGAGATTTTGATTAGGGACGACATTGACGCGGTTTTGATTGCAACACCCGACCACTGGCATTCCCTTATGTCAATTGAGGCTGCAAAGGTTGGAAAGGATGTCTATTGTGAAAAACCAGTCTCGCTATCCATATATGAAGGCAGAAAACTTGCGGATACAATTAAACGAACAGGAAGGGTATTTCAAACAGGTAGCCAATATCGGTCTGCTCCAGTAATTAGGCAGGTCTGCAATTTTGTAAGAAACGGAAGCATTGGGAAGGTTCAAAAAGTGTTCACCCTACTTGACGCTTTGATGGGATTTATAAGAGCCGAACGATTTAAGCCTTATGAAAAATATATTCAGTCGGAAAAGAACGGACAGTTTTATTATCCGATTGATTTTGATTTGCCTGCAGAAGAACCGCCACCGGGGCTTGACTGGGATTTATGGGTTGGTCCAGCCGATTGGCACCCTTATAACAAACTTTATCATATTAATCCGTCGCCCGGCGTTGTACCGTGGTCGTTTTGTGAATCCTTTGGGGCGGCATCAAATACATGGTATTTATCACACAGCGCTGATGTGATTCAATATGCGCTCGGATATGAGAGAAGCGGTCCCGTAGAGATTATCCACCCTTCCGATGGTCTCTTTCCTACAATGACATTTCGTTATGCAAATGGGACATATTTGCACTTTGTTAATGGTTGGAGAATGGTTAAAGACCTGTATAAAGCAGTTCCGGTAAACGCCAAACTAACAGGGAATTTCGGTGGTGTCTTTGTTGGAGAAAAAGGGTGGATAACTTCAATGTCGTCCGGTGGACCTGTTGAAGGCGGACCTGATGGAATTTTTGAAAAGATAAAGTTAAAAACACGAGAGGTTAATATCGGCGCAAATAATCACCACGCAAATTGGTTGGAATGTATCCGCACAAGAAATTCTCCAAGCTCTGATGAAGAGATTGGACACCGTTCGGCTTCTGTTGGACATCTTGCTATGATTTCTTACAAGGTTGGGAGGTCGTTAAAATGGGATCCTGTTGAAGAGATTTTCGTCGGAGATTTAGAGGCAAACAGGTTGCTTTTACGTGCGCTTCGTCAACCCTATAGATTTTAAAGATATATGAAGAGAGAATTAACTATTGGAATGGTATCTTTTTTACTATTTAACACATTGATTGTTGCATCTGCCCAGCAGACAATACCGACGGAGAGAAACGTATATGTTATGGGAACAAATATTCCACAAGCAGATGTTCAAAAAATTATTTCTGCATTGCCAGATAGGGCGACGGTTAAGCCTGATAAACCGCGCAGATTGCTTATTTTTGATTTGAATGTGAATTATGGCGGACATCCTTCATCCGCTTATGCAAATGTGGCTTTTAAATTAATGGGCGAAAAGACAGAGGCGTTTGAGGCTATTGTGAGTAGCGATATCAACGTTTTTAAAAAGGAAAGTTTATTCAAATATGACGCAGTGTTTTTCAATAATAATGTTGGTAATTTGTTTGAAGATGCTGAATTACGCCAGAATATTGTTGAATTTGTTTACAGTGGCGGTGGATTAATGGGGGTGCATGGCACTTCTGTTGCATTTACAAAATGGCCCGGCGCAATCGAAGATTGGCAGGAATTCGGAATAATGCTCGGCGCAAGAGGCGCAAATCATCGCGAAAATACGGAGCCGGTTGTTTCGAAAATTGAAGACCCGACACATCCGCTTGTTCAAGTGTTCAAAGGCGATTCATTTGAATTTAAAGATGAATATTTTAGATTTCCCGATGTCTATTCGCGTGAAAGGGTGCGTGTATTGTTGAGTATTGATACAAATAAAACAGACCTTTCGCGCGGAAATAATATATACAGAGGTTCGATAAGAAAGGATAACGATTATGCTGTCGCATGGGTTAGAAGTTATGGAAAAGGCAGGGTGTTTTATTCAACAATTGCCCATAATCCTTATGTGTTTTATGACCATATAATGTTAAGATTTTATCTTGATGCTGCGCAATTTGTACTCGGAGATTTAAAAGCCCCAACTACACCAAGCGCCCGATTAGATTCCAGAAATATCGTCTTTGAGAAGGTAAATTGGCAGGTTGGCATTATGGATAATTCAGCTGTTTCTATTGAGAAAATTTGTAAACAGGCATACAACGATAAAGTTTTGTTTGGTGGGATAAGATATGGAATGCAGGTGTTTGACGATTCGGGTGTCAAGTTCTCGCTTTCAATGACATCAAAAGAGCGCGAGAAATACCGATTAATGCTTGATAGATATTGCATCCGAATTAATTCGTGCAGGCTTGATAAAATTCCGATGAATGAGCAAGAAGTTGATAATTTGTTTGAATTTTTGGATTTAATGGGAATTGAAAATGTAATCCTTCCAGATATGGAATATGATTTTAAGACCATCGAAAAATATTGCCAGAAATACGGATTGAAAGCAGCCGTTGAATGTTTGAATAATAAGGTGAACGAAAAGAAACTATTGGCTACCATCAAGAATTATGGTGAACAGATTGGTGCGGCTTTGGCAATTAATCAGAAATCATTACAAAATAAATCGGCAGAAAAAACCGCAGACTTATTTAAAATGCAGGTGTTTGTATTCGAATTTGTAACTAATGGGGTAGAAAGTCAGGATAAATTGGAATCGGTGTTAAAAAGGGTAAAAACGGATGGCGCTGGGAAATATACGCTTTTATTGGATTGCAATGGTGAAAGTCGGAATAAATCGGGAGAAATTGTAAAGACACTTGAAAAAGTGGCTAAGGAGTTATCTAACAGGAAATAATTATGAAATGTTTCGGTTCATTATTCTTATTGTTTTGTTTAGTGTTCACGGTTGGCGCAGCGGAGAAGTTGCAGAAGATCGTTATTTCCAAAGATGCTAAAGGATTTGAAACCAAAGATGGTAAACCATTCGTTCCGTGGGGCGTCAATTATTTTAGACCAGAAATGGGGTGGGCGCCGAAAATCTGGAAGATGTTTGACCCATCATCTACGCGGAAAGATTTTGAACGATTGAGAAAAATGGGCTGCAATTGTGTTAGAGTCTTTTTAACTTATAACGAATTTCTGACTTCTCCTGATAATGTGAACGAGGATGGATTAAAAAAATTAGATGAATTTTTGACTATCGCTGAGGAGATGGGAATTTATGTCCATCCAACTGGTCCTGACCATTGGGAAGGGTTGCCGGATTGGGCAAAGGGAGATAGAATCAGCGATGAAAAAGTATTAAAGGCGCTTGATATGTTTTGGAAGACAGTTGCGTCAAGATACAAAGGACGCAACGTTTTATTTGCTTATGATTTATTGAATGAACCGTCTGTCCCCTGGAATTCTCCACAAATAGTTCAAAAGTGGAATAGTTGGATTGATAACAGATATGGCGGTTTAAAAAAAGCGGTTGAAGTCTGGCAGATTGAATATTACACAATCTCTAATTCAATCGTTCCGCCGCGAGATTCAAAATCGCTAAAATGGTTGAAAGATTATCAGGAATTCAGGGAAGAGGTCGCAACGCAATGGGTAAAACGCCAGGCTAATGCGATTAAACAATCTGACCCGAATGCCCTTGTTACAGTTGGATTGATTCAATGGTCAATCCCGTTGTTTATATCAAACCCATCTATGTATTCGGGATTTAGACCGTCAAAAATTGCGCCTTATCTTGATTTTATGGAGATACATTTTTATCCATTGGCAGGCGGGGCTTACGGATATCAAAGCCATGAGGCTGAATCAAAAAATCTTGCGTATCTTGAAGCGGTTGTTGGGGAAATTTATCGGTGCAACAAACCTGTGGTTCTTGCTGAATATGGATGGTATGGTGGCGGGACATTGCCAGGCTCAAAGGCGCCAGCGGCGACAGAAGAACAACAGGCTCAGTATTGTCAAAAACTTGTTGAAAGAAGTCAGGGCTGGGTTTGTGGCTGGTTGCACTGGGGGGTATTTGACCATCTAACAGCCAAAGATGTTACCCGTTATATTGGATTGTTTAAATCAAATGGCGAAATAAAAGAGTGGGGGAAAACCTTTGAAAAAATAGGAAAAGAACTCCCGGGCAAACGAATAAAACCTCCTGAAAAAACCATCCCCGCTTTTCCATTCGATAGCGCTATTATTGACGTTTCCGCTGGAAGACAATATTTTGAAAAATATTTTGAGCAGTTCAAGTAACATAAATATTCTTGTCTATAATGGAATAAGTTATAAATGCGTTCTCACAGATGTACGCAGATATATAAGAACGCAGATAAATGCAAATGTAACATAAACATTCTTGTTTGAGAGTTGGATTTTAAGCGAATATTTTGTAATGATTGTTGTAACATCCTTCACAGGCAGGAATACCTGCGCTACGCTTTTTCTATCATTGAGACCGCGTATTGGGCAAAAATATTTGGCAAAAATTTAACCTGTCCGGATTTTTTAAAGTAAGCGCTTTTTATAATTTTAGCGCCGATATCATCGCAAAAATCCATAAAATCAAGAATTGAACAGAAATGTAGGTTAGGGGTTTTATACCAGGGACAAGGGAGAGACGAAGTTACAGGGGCTTTGCCGATGAACATCATCTGCAATCGGGCGCGCAGGTGCGCAAAGTTGCTATAGGAAACAATGACGTATTTGCCAACCCTGAATGCTTCGTTAATGACACGTTGTGGGTCTATCAGTTCTTGCATCGTGCCGAGCAAAAGTATGTAATTAAATGCCCCGTTTCCATACTGGTCAAGCCCATCAAGTATATCGCCTTGATGGACAACAAGTCCGCGTTCAATGCATTTTGTTACAAGGTCGGGATTTATTTCAACGCCTTCTCCTTTGGCTTTGCGCAAAACGATGAGTCTTTCAAGAAATTCGCCATCGCCAGTTCCAAGGTCAAGAACCCTTGAACCTTCCGGAATCCATTCTATTACAGTATCATAAAGGTTTTTACGCATCTTACCTTTCAATGATTATTATTGGTGTTATTAGTAATGTATTTATATTCTGCATTTAAGAAATTGCTTAAAGCCCGCGAAAATTCCGGGTTTTTTATTAAGAACGAATCGTGCCCGTAAGGGGTATCAAGATTAATGTATGTTGTAGATATATTGCATCGTTTGAGGTGTTTAACCAGTTCGCGCGACTGAGATGGTGGATATAGCCAATCAGATTCAAACGAGATTACAAGAAATCTTGCCTTAACATTTTTGAAGACCTCTTTTGCCGGTCGATTTTCGAACAGTTCAAACCTGTCAAGCGCTTTGGTTATGTAAAGGTATGAATTAGGGTCAAACCGTTTTACAAAACTTTCGCCCTGATGTTGCAGGTAGCTTTCCACAGAAAAAAATTCCGGGAATAGGTCTTCAGGTTGAGGCGGTCTTTGAAGATTACGGCCAAATTTTTTGTGCATAGCATATTCACTTAAATAGGTTACGTGCCCAATCATCCTTGCCACAGCAAGCCCATGTTCAGGTCTGCAATTTTTATCATAGTAATAACCGCCGCACCAGTTTGGATCGGTCATAATCGCCTGTCGCCCAATTTCGTTGAATGCGATTTGCATAGCCGTATGCGCTATACAGGTTGCAATTGGGATACAAGAATGCACCATTTCGGGGTAGTCCACAGTCCATACAAGTCCCTGCATCCCACCCATACTACCGCCCACTACTGCAAAGATTTTTTTAATTCCGAGATGGTTTAGCAAAAGGGCTTGTGTTTTAACCATATCGCGGATAGTAATTGGGGGAAATTCCGTTGCGTAAGGTTTTCCTGTATCCGGATTTATCGATGCAGGCCCAGTAGTCCCGCTGCAACCGCCAAGCACATTTGAGCAAATTACATAAAATTTATTTGTATCTATGGATTTGCCCGGCCCAACGTGAAAATCCCACCAACCCGGGCGCCCGGTGTTAGTGTTTATACCTGCTAAATGCGCGTCCCCTGAAAGTGCATGACATACGAGAACAACATTATCTTTGTTAGGTGTTAATTTTCCAAGGGTTTGATAGGATATTTCTATCTCCTTTAACTCATATCCACTTTGAGTTGTAAAACCGGGGAGTTTGACAATGTGAGTATGGGTAATGCCAAGGTCGGAGTGATATTTGGTTATCACTCTATCTTGGAGGTCGCCCTCAAGCATAGATTTTTCATCTTCATTCATTTGTCAGGACAAATTATTAATATAATAATATCTTGATATGTTGATAAATTCAATAAAGTTTTAAATTTGTGGATTTTTAAATGACTCACGGACAGATTATTCTTACTGATTTAGGCATTATAGATATTTTGCACGGGGTTTGTGTCAAAGATTCTCCATCAGCGCATATCCAGTTGGTTGATCCAGCAGTTTCTATTTCAACAGATTTTGTTTTTACCATCTTGACTGCTGGATGAGTGATATGAGTGCCTTTAAAAACGCGCAAGAGCATTCTTATCACAGTTAGAGGTGAAACATTTTTTACAATACAGATATGGAGAAAGCCATCATCGGGAGAGGCTTGCGGCGCGATTTTCATTGCCCCGCCATAAAACGGTGTATTTGCGGTTGCGCAAAGGAGTATCTTGCCTTCAAAGGTTTCGTCATCGCTCTTTAATTTTATTTCAATAGGCTTGTAATTCAACAGCACCTTAATCACACCATAAAGATATGCAGCGGTGCCTTTTAGGATTAGTTTATGATTTTCTACAAATCTGCTTACTTCGCTATCAAAACCAAGCGTTGCAACGGTAAGGAATTTTTTTCCATTAACCTCCCCATAATCGAATAGTTTAGTTTTTCCAGTGATCAAAATTTCGGCAAGTTTTGATGGTGAACGTAGTTTATGAATGCCGATGGTGCGAGCAAAATCGTTGCATCTGCCACTTGGGATTATACCGACCGGGGTGTCAGGATTCTTAATGCCTGAAATTACTTCTTGAACCGTTCCATCTCCGCCACAAGCAACTATTGCGCACTGTGGGTGCTCTAATTCTTTAGCGATACGGATAGCGTCTTTTGGTTTTTGGGAGAGAACAAGTTCAGCATCAGCGCCATTTTTTCTCAAGCAATTAAGGATATTAACGGCTATATGGGGGGCATTTTGTGTCCCGGCAGTCGGATTGGCTATTATGAAAATTTCTTTGTGCATTCGATTATTTTACGTTCCACATTGCAATAGGCGGTGAATGAATTACAGATATGCTTGCGGAACGCCCTTGTTTTGTTTTTGCCATCTCAATCGCTTCATTAAGATTTGGCGCGATTTCCCAGCCAAGTCGTTCTGCGGCTTCTTTGCCGTATGGATTCACTATTATTATTTGACCTACATAAGACATTCCATAGCTGCCCCAATTCCACATAGAAACCGGATGAAAGCCGTGATAGGCATTGTGGAAACGATAAAGGTGAATATATTGCTCATCGTTAGCAAGGGCATCGGCGTATTTTTTATCAACGATATACGGGTCACGTGTTTCTTTTAACTTTTCAAACAGTTCTATGTAACTTGGATGATGTATTTGGTCAAATTTGTTTTCAAGTGGATGGAGGAAAATAATTGTTCCGCCTTGTTTTACAAGCGGTTTATTCATATAAAAATTGAACATATATCCAAGTCCCATTGCATAGACAAGGATTGGGTTCATTATTGAGTGTACGCTATACGGCATAACATAAGGAATGGGGATAATTAGAATATCAGATTGTCCTTCGACATCAATGAGTTGCTGTTTATATATATTTTCAAGAGTCAGTTTATGAATTGCCTCGACCTCTCCTGCCTGAATACTTGTTACAGCATACGGTGCTTTATTTGCAAAGAAAATCTTACGGTTCAGCGAGAGCGGGGTTAAATCAAGGAAATGTTTATTGATTCTCGCCATAATTTTTTCTGGAAATGACCAAGAAATTTCTTGTTTTTGCATAAACCCTAAATAATGCGGAAAGGTATCGGTATTGACGGTCATTTCAATATGAAAAATTTTTATATGTTTTTCAATGTATCTTCCAATTCTGTTGATAGTGGAGTGCATCTTGCTTCGCTGCGGGTCATTGAAACTGCGGGAATTAAATTGATGCTCGTAGTTATGATTTGATCGAACACACCTGTATGTTACTAATCCCACGCCAACAGATTTATGTCCACCGTTCAATGCTACAAGGTTCAAGTTGACATATATGAGCAAATCAGAAGTTGCAGAACGTTTGTGCATTTCAACAATTTCATTATTATCGGTATAACCAAGAACAATATTGCCATCTTTATCTTCCGCGTCGTAATTATATAGTGTTTTGTTAAGCCAGTGAGCATTAAAGATTTTTTTACCGAGCATTTCTTTTATTTCCCAGCTATGTATATGGCGGTGCAAACAAACAGCAACAACAAGTTCAACGTCATCAACACCTGCTTGCGCAAGCCTTTCAAGGAGCAATTCTATGACCACTTGTCTGCAATCTGGTGATTGCAGGATTGGTTCAGATAATGATATATCATCAAACGCTATTGTAACACGCATACCGGGATGCAAAAGCGCTTTTAACGGCTCCATTCCAATTGGATTATCAATGGATTGTTCAGCCTTTGTGCGGAGTTCAGCGCCACGCCACCCTTTTAACGGTGGACGCGCATATAAAACCCGCGAACCTTCTGGAACAGGCGCAAAGACAAAACTTTCGCCATTCATCAAAAATAATGGCGGGTCGCCTTTCTCATATATTCTGACCAATCCCTCTGTATCAATAGCCCTCATCGTAATGATTGCTTAAAATCTAACCGATAAATTTAATAATAAAAATACAAATGTTAGTTTAAGTGCACGACAATATCATTTCGGCGACTGGCAGGAGTTACTTTAAGTTTGTTTATTTTTCCATTTCGGTATTCGCATTCAACAGTGGTATTTTTCGTTGCTCTCAATTTAAAATTCACACTCCATTTTTTTGGAAAGGCGGGGAATAGATGAATCTTTTTACCATCGTCAAAAATGAGCATATTTTGCAAAGTTAACATAATACTGCTTCCGTGGTCCTGGTCGGGCAACCAGTCATAATTTGGTCCCCACATTGCTGGAAATCTAAAGTTTTTGTTAGAATTGCGGACTTTGAATAATAACTGTTTTTTTGCCTCATCAGTTAGACCGAGTATTGCCGCACATTGTCCATCATACGACCAGCCAATCATACTTTTTTCAAAGCGACGATTGTAAGTTTCTTGTCCAATTTCTACATTCTCTTTTCCAACTGTAAATAATCTAAATGGCCAAATGGCATAAAGTTCAGGGTTTTCAATATTGCTTCTTTTAGGCTCAAAATTTTTAGCAGGTAAGATAAAACTTACATTTTTGTCCGTAGCTACTGGTATTTCAGGGAGAGAATTTTTTATCTTTGTTATTAACTCTCGAACATCCGGTAGCAATAATTCTCTAATTTTATCAAGTCTGTCTACTACGGAATGAAGTCCCGCGACGGTTGGAGTATCATTTGTTACGCCATACCAGTAAGTTTCAACTGCCTGGGTCGGAGAGATTATTAACTTTCCATTCTCATCTCGTTTAAATCTTGTGTCAAAATAAAGTAAGACCTCTCGCGCTATCGGTATAAGTTTTTGATTTAAGAATTTTTTGTCTAAGGTGTAATCGTAATAATCAATCATCAGAGTCACAAGTTCCAATCCTTGTTGATAGGCATAACGCCACCAGGGCGAGAGAACTTCGTTTGGTTTTTTCCCCTGTCTATTCCATCCATAATCGCCGTTAGCATAAGTCCCAAAGATTGTCATCGTTTCTGGGAAATAAACCCCATCGGCGTTGTAATAAAATTTTGCGCGAGCCTTGCAAATAGGCAGATTGCTTATATAAAAATCAAAAAGCGGTTGCATAGAATCAAAATCGCCAGAAGACAACATAGGAAAATAAGGTAGACGGGTATTTTGCCACCAATAACAATCTCCCCACCTCCTCCAATCAGGGTCAAGTTTTGGTCCGCCAGCAAATTCAGGGTCAACTGTAAAAATAGAGCCGTTAAATTTTATCGGATAATTTCCACTGCCAGCGCAAGCGCTAATCCATCTTTGAAGTTGATAGGCGCGGGTAATAAGCGAGATGTTGGTTTGCTGATTTTCATTGTTTGATAAATTTGAGGCAACAAGATTGCCATTAAGGTAAATCTTCATTTCTCCACTTTGAGTATCATAAGTAGCGGCAATATGGCTCCATTTTGATTCTGGCAGGACATCCTTTGCAATTATCCGTTCGACGCCGACAAGAAGTCTCAGGCTTTTACCGGGATAAGTATCGAATAGAAAACCATCATCAACGCCAGCAGTTACTTTATCAAAAATCCGCGCTGCCCCCGAGCTGTTATCAGGATTTATCAATGCCTCAAGAGTGAACCCGTTTTTAAACTGGAAAAGTTGGTGATTTGGAATTTCAATTCTCCCATTTTTAAAAAACCCTACATTTGTTCCGCCAATATTTGTTGAGATTATGTCTCCATACATATTGCCAATTAAGTTTGTTGAGAATAAATTTTTAACACCTTTATTTTCTATATTACCGGGCATCCAGCAACCAATTGGTTTCGGAAGTGAACCTGTAATGCCATTTTTGGATAAATTAATAATTTCATTTTGATTCAGTGGCTTATCAAAAATTGAAAGTCTCGAAATATACCCTTTGAAAACACTACTGCCATTAGAATCGCAACCTATTCGGAGTGGATGATTATTTTGTGGCAATATTATCCTTTCGTCTCCTTCAACAAAAATCCAGTTTCTATCCCAAAAGTTATTCCACCACCCGGATGTTTTTGATAATGCCTTTTTTGAATTTGAATTATCCGTAGCTATTTTTGCAATCTCGTTTTGCCATTCAAGTAGAGTATCGGTCTGTAGGGAGAGTGTCCCAACCTGAATCTGAAATTGTTTAACAGGCTTTTCTGTTTTAATAGAAGTACTGCTTATTTTTTTAAATTGTTTTCCAATCATAACACCGCCAAAAGTTCTGTGAATGATTGGGTCGCTAACAAGATGAGAAAAAGATTCAATTCCTTGATGTTGAAGCGTAATAGGAACAATTGAATCTTCGTTCCGATGACACCACATAATACCGTTATCAAAAGAATCTATAATAATATCGGGTGATTCAGATACTATAATATTTTCCGGGGCGTCTTTCATTGTCCAACTTGATTCAAGTTCAGTTCCTTTAAGAATTTTTTTATTAGTCCTCCATAGCTCTAATGTTGCGATTATTTCATATAGAGAACGCGCTTCTCCTACAATATGAATTACCGGCGCATTGGCATCGACAAATGTTGTGATTTTAATTTCTTCTCTGTTTTTTCCTGCTGATATTTCTATGCATCCCTCGTTGAAATTAAGTTTTTGAACAAAAAAGTTTCCTTTTAAAAATGGATTAGGTGATACGCTAATTCTGACTTTCCCAATCTTCAATAATCTGCAAGACTCGCTCCAGGAATCTGTGCGAGAAATATAAAATTGCAAATCGCCATGTTCTTCCACCCAGAGATTAATACCTACTTCGCCATTGCCAGCGGGCATTGAATCAGAGGCATTTTTTCCGGGGCTATTCCAGACGACATTATATTTCTCAATATCTAAAGACGCCAATAAGTTCTGGGAAGCCAGTAAAAGAATAACGCAACAAACCGCCCCGAATATTTTTCTTAACATTATGTGTTGCATATAAAAAATTAATTAATAATCATCCTGGCTAATCGACTAATTATATTTATTATAATTTAGGATTCCGGGAATAACATCCCCAGTTGCCAGGGGATTTGTCCATAAGGTTTGCCAGTTCTATCTGCATCGCTGACACCTTGAAAAAGGAACTTTAAATTTGTTGGGTCAATTTCTAATTTTTCGTCATAACCAGAACGAATAATTTCGCCATGACTGAATGAATCTGTCCAATGACCGCTAATGTGTTTGGCATTAGTTGGAGAAGCAAACGAATTTTCTAGT
>JAKPVM010000258.1 GCA_029572555.1 Verrucomicrobiota bacterium
CAAAGCCAAAGAAAAAACTAAGCGCATTAGATTTGCCTTTGCCATTTAATTCGGTTGAGTTCAGAGATGCGTGGATAAGCTGGTTTAACCATAGGCAAGAAATCAAAAAGCCTTTGTCGTCTGAAACTCATAAGTCTCAACTCAAAACAATGGGCGCAATGGGTGAAAAAAAGGCTATTGACGCAATAAGATTTACTATTGATAAGGGATGGCAGGGATTGCACGAAGCTGATTCATACTCAAATAAAAAAACAGAAACCAATGGAAACCTTACCAAGCGAATATCAAGACAAGATGCCGCAGAACTCCTTAATTCCGCAGTCGGTAAAAGGAATTGATCGAAAGATATTCGAGGCAAAGAATAGTAAGTTGCTGATTGAATGCGACCAATATGAGTTCAATCAATTAGTGCTGAAGATTTGCGCTTTGATTGGATGCAGTCTACCTAGTCCCGAAAGCGCGGCGCAACTGTTCGCGTGGTGCTGCGACAATTACATGGGTATCACTTCAAAAGGTTTTGAATTGTCTTTTGGATTGAATGCAGCGGGCACAATGCCGTCTAAGATAAACCACTTTGGCAGCTTCGACGCTTCGTTTATTGGTGATGTGTTGGCTCAATATTCAGAGATGCAAAGAAAAGCCAACCAACAAGCGCAGAAGACGGTTCACGAGGATCACGCGGTTATGTTACTAGGCACACCCGAAGATGATAGCATAACGCGCAATATCTACAACGACCATTTAGAACAGGCAATGAAGGGCAACTATTTGAGTGTTCAACTCTTTGGTCCGAGAATGTGGAATTGGGTAATCAAACAAGGGATTGTTAAGGATGACGAGATTCCCGATTCACTTGTGACCGAATGGCGGCGCAAGGCTAAGGCGACTGTGTTCGATGAATATAGATTGACCAAGACTAAATGGGAGTTGATTAAACAACAACCTTTAAACTTCGAAAAATACCAGAGTTATATCGTCGCAGAACAAAAGCGATTGGCATATATTTGGTTTATCAAATCACAAATTAAATAACAGAAAAAAATGAAAACTTTTATTTTAAATCTTCAGTTTATTTTTAAGCCTAGTTATTGGCTTATGAATTATTCATACGATAAACGACTAGACGAAATAATCAATAGACTGCTTGACAAGGGAGAGATAGAATCTATTGATAGTTACACTTGTAACATATCTGGCGTTACTGTTTGGATTGAAAACTATCCTTACGCTTAT
>JAKPVM010000229.1 GCA_029572555.1 Verrucomicrobiota bacterium
AGATTTATTGGATTGGAATAAGGAAAAAAGAATTACAAGGGTAAATATACAGAATAATAATTGCATCTTTTTCATCCTTGTATCTTATAACCTTTTGTCTTGTATCTTTGCCTCTTGTTCATCTTACAAAATTCCCTGTCTATCCTGTCTATCCCTGTTAAAATAAAAAAATCCCTGTAAATCTTATATCTTCATTTGTCTCTACAGGCAGGAATGCCTGTGCTACTCTCGTGTTAAATTTTGTATATCCTTATTTATGCAACAGCCTGTTTGATTAATTGCACAGTATTCAATTTGCTGCTTTATTTTTCGGTGATTGCTTTAAAATAACTACCATTTTTTATTAATTTCTTTGCAAGTCTGATTGCTGAAATCATACTCGACGGACTTGCTAAATTTTTCCCGGCAATATCATAAGCCGTGCCATGGTCGGGCGATGTCCTAATAAACGGTAAGCCAACTGTCCAATTTACACCATTTTCAAATGCTACCATTTTAAGAGGGGCAAGACCCTGGTCGTGATACATTGCGACAACGACATCGTAATTACCGATGAAATGGTGATGGAAGAGGGCGTCAGCCGCAAAAGGTCCTTCTACATTTATTCCGTGCTCTTTTGCATATTGAACAGCAGGCATAATAATTTTTTGTTCTTCATCACCAATTTTGCCGCCTTCGCCAGCGTGAGGATTTAGTCCGCAAACGGCAATGCGGGATTGTTCAAGCCCGAGCGCTTTACACGCCACATAAGCCATTTGAATTGCAAGGAGCACCTTTTCAAATGTGAGCGTATCGGCAAGCCTCCTTATAGGAACGTGCGTTGTTGCCAGAACGACGCGAACCCATTGTTGCTGTTCGTTACATCCTAACAGCATCATTGAACTTTTTTTTGTATTGGATATTTCAGAAAGGAGTTCAGTCTGTCCAACAAAATTTATGCCTGCTCGGATAATTGATTCCTTGTTCACCGGCGCCGTAATGAGCGCATCGAACCTTTTATTCATACATTCTATTGCGCCGTATTTTAGCCAATCAACAGCTGAAATTGCAACCCTTGCTTCCCCTTTTGACAACGGTTTTGAGAGTTTAATAAGGGAAGGGTTTTTTACAAATACGCGAGCACCATTGTTTAGTTCGTTTTCAAAAACCAGCGGTATATTTAGTCTCTGGCAGGTTTCTGAAACTATTTCAGGGTCGCCAATTATAAGATATTTCTCGTTATCATTTTTGAGTTCATCAAAAACAGCCTTCACGGTAATCTCCGGACCAATGCCTGTAACGTCTCCAAGTGTGATTCCAATCATATTTATAATTAGAATAATTCTAAATTAGAATATTACAACAAAATTAAATATTTTAATAAAATGCAGATTAAAAATATCTTACGAAAGATTTTGATTTTAATCTATCAACCCACTTTTTTTGCAATCTATCTCGCTCTTTGGCAAGGAGCTCTTTTTCTATTTCATCTCTGACTTCCGCAAGCGGTTTGACGTGTGGGGGCTGATACTCCTCAACAGATAAAATCCAGCAACCTTCTGATGTTTCAACTACATCGCTAAATTCTCCCGGCTTAAGTTTTCGGACGGCATCAGCAAGTTCCTTTCTTAACACTGAATATTCTACCCAGCCCCATTCGCCATTTTTTTGCGAACCTTCATGATATACAGTCATTTCATTAAAGGGGGTGCCTGATTTTATTTTCTCATAAATTTCTCTTGAAAGGTTCTTTGCCCTTGCAGGATCAGTAGGGCTATTTTTTATCTGTATAATTCTCAATTTAACACTCTCCTCAACGAGGAATTTGTTTTTATTTGTCGAGTAATAAGCTTCAATCTTATATGGGCTAATAATAATCTCTTGCGAGATGCGCATACTCCTAAGGGAACTCACAATTATCCTTTCCCGCATACGTTGACGGTAAGTCTCAAAAGTAATTCCGCGAGCCTGCAGGGTCTTTATCAAAGTGCTTCTATCTCCAAACTGTTCATGAATTTCGCGATTAATCTCTTCATCAATGATACTTTCCGGCAGTGAACCGCCGGAGTTTTTAAAATCGCTTAAAATAAGTTGTCTTTCCACCAGTTGGTTTATACCGTCCTCAAGTATTTCCTGACGCTTCATTTGAAGCATCTGCGGTCTATCCCAGTAGGTGCGTTCAATCACATTAAGAGTCGGTTCAATAAATTCTTTAACCTCCTGAACTGTTATCAAAGATTCATTAACAATGGCGGCAATACCATTGAGATATTGCATTTGAGCTCGGGCATTAATAAGTCCGACGATAACAACCGCTATTCCAATTATTATTTTTAACCTGATGACCATTTATTTAGCGATACTATGCTTTTCTAACATCAAGGTCAAGAACGCAAGATTATATTCCACAAATCAAGATAAACATTCGCTATTCTTCAAAACAACAAAGAAATATTAATTATCTATATGGCCCCCATTCTGGATCATTCATAAATACCCAGCGATAATAATCGCAACCCTGAAGTTTTGATGCTGCCAATTCATCAACTATTACTGTGCAACGGGGATGAATCTGCAAAGCAGTTGCGGAAATCATTGACGTTATCGGACCTTCTACTGCCTTTGCGATTATTTCGGCTTTTTCCTCCCCTGTTGCTAACAGTATGCATCTACGACAGTCAAGAATAGTTGCAACGCCCATCGTAATAGCGCACCGGGGCATCTTTGATATATCTTCAAAAAAACAGGCGTTTTGTTGAATAGTTTGAGGAGAAAGCAATTCAACACGCGTTCTGGATTTCAAAGCAGAAAGAGGCTCGTTAAATCCAATATGTCCGGAACGACCAATGCCAAGCAGTTGTAAATCTATACCACCAGCGCGCTGGATTAATTTCTCATATTCTTCACACTCATTGTTTAAATCAGATGCCATTCCGTTCGGCAAATGCGTATTTCTCAAATCAATATTCACTTTCGAGAACAGATGTTTATTCATATAATACCGATACGAATTCGGGTCGTCCGGTGCCAATCCAACATATTCATCGAGGTTAAACGCCCTGCACAAAAAAAAGTCTAACCCCCCTTCACGATGCATCCTTACAAGTTCTTCATATACCCTCTCCATTGTCCTTCCGGTAGCAAGACCAAGGACAATATGAGGATTTTTACGCAGTTCATCAGCGACAATTTTTGCTACTAATTCAGCCGCCTCATCTGTGCTGGGTCTTATAATCACTTCCATAAGATATCCTCCTGGAACTAATCCCGACCTTCGCGGTCTGCTTGTTCTCGTTCTGAAATCACAGCCCTCCGTGAGAGTTTAATCCTGCCTTTATCGTCTCTACCTAAATACTTGACTGTTATTTCGTCCCCAATCTTGACGATATCTTCAGTGCGTTTAACCCTGAAGTTTGCAAGTTCACTGACATGACAAAGCCCTTCAACACCCGGCATAAATTCTATAAATGCGCCGTATTCTTTTATTGATGTTACGCGTCCGCGATAATTCTTTCCGACCTCCGGTTCTTCGCCTGTCAAAGACCTCTCATTTCCGCGCCGTTGACCAGACTGGGATTTTTGCTGTCTATCATCTTGTTCCCCTTTTTGCCGAGGACGATAAGACCTACCTTCTGAGCGTTGCGATGAAGGTCGTGGTTCAGATTTTCTTGGTTCTTGCTGCCTTAAATCAATATCTTCCGATTCGTTTCCACCTTCTTGCGGTTGCTCAATATCCTCCGGGTTTGTTTCACCCCCTGCTTCTATTTCTTCACCTTCTTGTTCCTTTTCACCAATAGCCTGAGGTGATTGATTTTTTTCTTCTTCCTCTATTTCCGCTGATGATGAATGTTGTCTGAGTAATTCCTCTTTTTGCGCCTCCATAGCTGCTTTTCGTGAAAGTTTTACGCGATTTTTTTCATCTACACCGACGCATTTAACATATATTTCATCACCGACCTTGACAACATCCTCGACCTTTCTGACCCTACGGTCTGCAAGTTCGCTTACGTGCACAAGTCCATCTTGACCGGGTAAAAATTCCACGAACGCGCCGAAATCAGTTATTGTAACAACCTTTCCTTTGTAGATTTTTCCTACTTCTGGCTCTGCTATTAAAGTCTGCACCGCTTCGCGTGCTGCATCAATTGCAGCCTGATTTATCCCGAACACATCCACCGTTCCATCTGGTTCGATGCTAATCTCACAGCCCGTTTCTTCGGTAATCTTTTTAATATTCTTGCCGTTCGGTCCAATAACTAAACCAATCTTTTCCGGGTTAATCTTAAACGAAGCATATCTTGGCGCATATTTGCTCATTTCAGGTCTTGGAGCAGAAATTGTCCCGGACATAATTTCAAGAATTTGCATCCTTGCCGCTTTTGCTTTATCAATTGCTTCTTCAATAATTTTATGCGGTACTCCCTTTAGTTTAAGGTCAATCTGAAACCCGGAAATTCCGCGTTCAGTCCCGGCTATTTTGCAATCCATATCGCAAAATGCGTCTTCCCAACCGATAATGTCAGTTAAAAGTTTATATTGAGAAATCTTTCCATCTTCGCCATATTCGGTGCAAAGCCCCACACTTATGCCGGCGACGTGCCGTTGTATCGGTATTCCAGCATCCATTAATGCGAGAGAACCGGCACAAACTGTTGCCATACTTGTAGAACCATTTGATTCCATTATCTCGCTGCTAATCCTGATGGTGTATTTGTAATTATCAAAGGTTATCAACTGCTCAAGGCTACGTTCTGCAAGCGCTCCATGTCCAATTTCTCTTCTGCCCGGACCGCTTATCCTGCCCGTTTCACCGGTTGAAAAATTCGGGAAGTTATAATGAAGGATAAATTTCTTTTCAGTTTCGCCGCCGGTATAGGCATCGAGTTCCTGAACATCCATCGGAGTACCCAGAGTTGCAAGGGCGATTGCCTGAGTTTCTCCACGAGTAAACAATGCCGAACCGTGTGCCCTTGGTAAAATGCCGACTTCGCAATCAATGTGTCGCAACTGGTCTAAACCGCGTCCATCAATCCGTTTATTCTCCTTCATTATTAAATTGCGGATAGTCTCTTTCACTACATCATAAAATGCGGTACTGATAACCAAATCTGATGCCTTTTCCTCGCCGTATTTTTCAACCAGCTTTGGCTTAATTTCTTCAAGCAACTCCTCGCAAGCAGACTCCCGTTCTAATTTGCAACTTTTTAATAATACAGTCGCCATTTTATCGCCCGTCAATTGACGAACATCTTGAAGTATCTCTTCTGGAATAGATGCCTGCGTAATTTTGCGCTTTGGCTTACCTACGAGGCTAACAAATTCTTTTTGAACGGCAATTATTGGTTGAATTGCATTATGCGCAAACCTCAATGCCGCCTTAAAATCTTCTTCAGAAATCTCTTTTGCCGAACCTTCAAACATTATCAAATCGGTTTCAGACCCGACATATACAAGGTCAAGTTCGCTCTTCTCCAATTCTGAGTGTGTTGGATTAATAACAAACTGACCATCAATTTTTCCGACTCTAACGGCGGCAATAGGTCCTTCCCACGGGATATCGCTTATCATCAAGGCGGCTGAGGCACCGTTCACGCTTAAAATGTCAGGGTCATTTTCCCCATCGGCGCTAAGAACGATAGCCTGAACCTGAACCTCGTTGAACCAGTCCTTTGGGAACAATGGACGGATTGGTCTGTCTATAAGACGACTTGTTAAGACCTCTTTTTCAGTTGGTCTGCCTTCTCTTTTAAAATAACCACCAGGAAACCGGCCAGCAGCGGCAGCCTTTTCTCTATAATCAACAGTCAGCGGAAAAAATTCCTGTTCTTCTTTTGCTTCATTTGCGGCAACTGCCGCCACAATTACAATTGTTTCACCAAGTTGAACGGTAACTGACCCGTTAGCCTGTCTGGCAATCTTGCCAGTCTCAATGATAACTTCTGAATTGCCCAATCGGGCAGATACTTTTGTAGCCATATTTATATGATTCCAATATAATAAACACCCACCTCTTCCCGAGAAACTTCAAACAGTCACATTTAGGTGTTGCTGTTTGAAATCGCCCGAGACCAGTGGGTATTATTTTAGTTTTTCTTTTCAAAGCGGCACTCTAAACCGCCTCTCAATGTTAAAATCCTTCATTTTTTTCACCGCCACCCGGCGGTAATTGAACTATTTACGGAGTTTTAACTTTTGAGTTACAGCAAGATAGCGTTCATGGTCTTTTCTTTGCAAATAATCAAGTAAACGACGTCGTTTACTAACCATCATCAATAGCCCTCTGCGTGAACTAAAATCCTTTTTATTTTTCTGCAGATGATCAGTCAATAGGTTAATTCGCTCTGTCAATATTGCTATCTGCACGTCAGGAGAACCGGTATCTTTTTCATGCAACCGGAAATCCTGTATAATTTTTTCTTTCTTTGCCATACTTTATCTCAATCAATGCTTCTATATCATAAAGAAGCTATTTTAATTCAAATTAAATTTATTGTAAAGGAAATTATCTTTACTAAGAACCTTTCTTACCCCAGTTCCATTACCAGGTTATAATATTCCAATCAATATAAATTAAGTAATGAAATTTGACAAAATTTCAAGTAAAGTCAAAATAAATTTATGCGATTGTTAATTCTTTTAGCATTTTTAACTACTGCGTTAGCCCATAGTGAAGATTATTCTTACGCAATAGTTTCTAGCAAAAATACCGTTACAGATAAGGGTTGGGCTAAGGTTATCGATGTCCTAAAAAATAAATACAACGGCAAGGTAATTATCTATATGAATTCAACCGATGAGGCAGAACATCAACTATCCAAACTTATGCCGCGCTACACTGCCTTTGTTGCAAAACCAGAAGAAGTAACAAAAGAATTTGTCGCAAAAGTACACCAATTAACCCGCTCGTTAGATGATGACACTTATGGAGATACCATCTGGGGTATAGTCACCGGTTTTGACGCCCAGAACGCATATAATATTGTATCAGTTAGTAAACCTCTGATAATCCGCCGTGGCGTAGCAGGAACATCCATCCCCCTTGAATACTTTTCGGAAGGGGTATGGTATAGTGAAGGAAAAGCCGGTTTCGGCATAAAAAAAGATAAGGGCAGCACTCCTCACGAAATTAAAACCCCTGTGGATACAACCAAACTTTTTGTTGATGAATTAAATGGTAATGCCGATATGTTTGTAACCTCCGGACACGCAACAGAACGAGACTGGCAAATCGGCTATTCCTATAAAAATGGCGCTTTTAAATCCCAAAACGGATTACTCTACGGCATAGATACAGCAGGAAATAAATTCCAAATTAAATCGACTCACCCGCGAGTATATCTACCTGTCGGTAATTGTCTGATGGGACATATAGACAATTCCAACGCAATGGCTCTTGCGTTTTTAAACTCGGCTTCTGTTATTCAGATGATTGGCTACACCGTGCCAACATGGTTCGGTTTTATGGGATGGGGCATTCTTGATTACTTTGTGGAACAACCCGGTCGTTTCACACTATCAGAGGCTTTCTTTGCAAATCAGCAAGCCCTCATCTGGCATCTCCAGAAAAACCCTGCATCAAAAGGACACCTATATGATAGAGATGTGGTCGCTTTTTATGGAGACCCAGCCTTTGAAAGCCGCGTTCAGCCTGTCCCATCCGGCTGGGAACAAACTCTTGTTAGAACTAACGATACTTTTATCCTTAATATCAAATTATTAAAAGGCGAAAAAAGTTTTGACCTTATTGACCCTAACGGATCACAGCGTGGCAAACGACCAATATTTCAATTCCTACCAATCAGACTCGGAAAATATAAACTATTAGAAGGAGAAGAATATCAACCTGTAATTACCGAAAATTTCATACTTGTGCCACAACCACAAAAAATAGAAAAAACCGAATTCCGTATTGTGCTCAAAAAAATTTGAACTTATTAAAAAGCGATTTTATTTACGAAATTAGGAACAAAACAATAAATTGCGCAACAAGTATCCTCAAAATCATCGTCAAAGGATAAACAGCGGCATAAGAAATCGCCGGTGCATCGGAGTTGGCAATAGAATGGGCAAAAGCAAGCGCGGGTGGGTCTGTCATACTTCCTGCCATTAAGCCACAAAGGTTCATAAAATTCATCTTAAAAACAAGCCTGCCAAGAAATCCTAATAAGAGCATTGGAACAAAAGTTATTATAGCACCACATCCCATCCATAAAAGCCCATCACCATTGACAAGAGTTGGGATAAATTGGTCTCCTGCTTTTAAACCGACACATCCAAGAAATAAAACAATACCTAACTCTCTCATCGCAATATTAGCGTTCACTGGCATATACCATACAAGCGGACCAATCTTCCCGATTCGTGATAATATAATTGCCACAATCAATGGTCCACCAGCCAGCCCAAGACGAACCGGCGCCGGCATACTGCCGATTGATAACGGGTAAGTACCCAAAATCATACCTAATGTTATGCCAATAAAAACGGGAACTAAATTTGTATGATTCAACTCTTGAACCGAATTACCAAGAAATTTGGCAACTTTCTCTATATCTTCTGGTTCACCGACCACTTGAAGCATATCGCCAAATTGTAATTTTAAATCTGCTACCGCTGTAAGTTCAATATCCGACCGTGTAACACGGGTAACATTTACACCATAAATTTCGTGCAGACCAAGTTCTCTTAATGATTTGCCAAGCACTTCTTTATGAGTCACAACAATTCTTTTGGAGACTACATCCGAAGGAATTTTTAATAAATCAACATCGCTTCTTTTCCCGATAATTAGTTCAAACTGTTCAAGACTTTTTTTACTGCCAATGGCAAGAATAATATCCCCCACATTTAAGACCATATCCCTCAATGCAGGTTCCACCTCTCCACCAACTTTTTTAATCCTTGAAATTACAATGCCCAATTCCCGTCTTCCGGGTAGGTCTTCAATTGTTATTCCATCAAGATTTTTGTTCTGAATTACAAAGTTAACACGTTCCAGATTCCTGACATCGGATTCTAATCCTTTTTTAAACAACTCGACCTCTTCAGTGGAATCTATTTTTAACAATCCTTTTACAAGGAGCATAGTCAAAATTATTCCCAGCACGCCAAAAGGATATGCAACCGCATAGCCAAGTGATGGTAAAACAAGCCGTTCAGGACTAACAGAAGGCAGAGTTTTAAGAGCTTCTTGAGCAGCCCCAAGCGAAGGCGTATTCGTTGTTGCGCCGGAAAAAATTCCCACAGCAGCTGCAATATCTATTTTAAATAAATAAGCCAGAAAAATCGTTAATAAAGCGCCACACAACACAATACCAAACGCCATCAGATTTAAACGTAAACCTTCCTTCTTTAACGAAGAGATAAAACTCGGGCCAACCTGCAAACCGACCGTATATACGAACAAAATCAATCCGAAATCTCTAACAAAATCAAGTATCGAAGGATTAATCTGAAATCCAAGATGCCCCATAAAAATACCGGCAAAAAGCACCCCTGCAACACCGATGCTTGCCCCGCGAATTCTCACACTGCCAATCGCAAGACCTATTATCGCTACAATTGAAAGCACCAACACTGTGTAAGCCACAGGTTGAACTTTTCCTAATTCAGATAACCAGATCATCATCTATACCCTACTTTTGTTAATGGTTTTCAATTCACCATTGGCTTTAATAAATAACACAAAACGACAGTTATTTCAAAAAATATGGAAAAGATTTATTGTATTTTGTATTTTACATATTGACTGCTTTAAATATGATACATAAAAAATTCGCAAAATGTGTTTACTGAGAAAAATAAGTGCATTTATTATTATTTGTTGCCTATTAATATCTACGGCAATAATAGAAAGCGCTTCATATAGCACAACTACTGTCTTTGGACATGAATACGTCGATATTTCTCAATATGCAAAAAGTAAGAATCTTCAATTTTCATTTAATTCGAGGACCGGCGACGTCTTGCTACAAAGCAAGTGGTCAAAAATGGTTTTTAAGGTTGATTCAAGAATGGCTTCAATAAATGGTGTAGTTTTATGGCTTTCTCTCCCGATAGCACAAAAAAACAATGACGTTTTTATTTCACCCATAGATATTAAGACGGCGGTTGAACCAATAATCTTGCCACCAAAGGCATCTGCTTTTGAGAAAGTTAATACAATTTGCATCGACCCCGGACATGGAGGCAAAGACCCCGGAAATATTGAGGGCAATAAATATGAAAAAGTTTATACCCTAATGCTCGCACTTGAACTCAAAAACAGATTTGAAAAAGAAGGATTTAAAGTTGTCCTAACAAGAACCCGTGATAAATTTGTGGATTTGAACCAACGAACAAGACTCGCTAATAACAGTGGAGCACATCTGTTTATAAGCATCCATTTTAATTCAAGCAATACAAAGTCTGTAAAAGGGATTGAAACCTACTGTATGACACCCGAGGACGCTGGTTCTACGAACTCGGGGACAAATAATTCTGAAAAATCAAAAATGCCCGGTAACCGCAACGACGCAAAAAATATGCTTCTTGCATATTGTATTCATAAATCCCTGGTCAAAACATTAAGTTCAGAAGATAGGGGAATTAAACGAGCACGATTTGCCGTTTTAAAAGATGCCAGGATTCCTGCGCTCCTTGTTGAATGTGGATTTATGAGTTCACCTGAAGATATGCAGAAAATCATAGATGTCGCATGGCGAAAAGAGATAGCCCGCGGCATTGCTGATGGAGTAAAAGACTATAAAAAACAACTCGCCCGATAAATAAATTCACAGCCATCTCATAACAAAAATAAAAAGTGCTGGCTTTATTTTTTATTTGAATCATTAGCACAGATATTG
>JAKPVM010000296.1 GCA_029572555.1 Verrucomicrobiota bacterium
TATCATTTGGAGAAGTCACTGATTGCGTCTCTGCTGCCTCCGCAAGTTCACGCTCTAAAAACCAGATTGGCAAACCAGTCGCCGCAGATACAAAAGATAGTCTTTTAAAAAAATCACGACGCGTTATATGGAATTTATTCATAGTTAATTTTTAGCATAATATTAATTCAAAGTTAAGAATTTTATTCGGATTATTTTTCTTTAATGACAATAGCAATTGCTTTAATCCAAAAGTGCAGGTAAAATACAAATATGAACATAAGAACAGGATTATTGCTAACCATAATTTTGATTTTCAACAATGCTTTGTTTGGCGGCGAAAAAGTTGGATTGATTGAAATTAATGGCGCAATCGGTCCTGCCACAGCAAGTTATGTTGATAGAGCAATCAAGGTTTCTGAACAGGAAAATTATAAATGTCTAATTATTCAACTTGATACCCCGGGTGGATTACTTGATTCAACGAAAGACATAGTTCAATCTTTTTACAAATCTAAAGTCCCGATTGTTGTGTATGTTGCACCTTCCGGAGCGAATGCCGGCAGCGCAGGTTGTTTCATAACGTTGGCTGCGGATATCGCCGCAATGGCTCCAAACACAAGCATCGGCGCTGCTCATCCAGTTGCAGTTGGTGGGGGAATGGGCGATCAAAAGCCTGATGATACGATGAAACAAAAATTAGAAAACTTTGCTACAAGTTATATTGAGGCAATTGCGGTCAAGAGAAACAGAAACGTAGAATGGGCTAAATCCGCAGTAAAAGAAAGCGCAAGCATCACATCTGAAAAGGCTCTTGAATTGAAGGTGATTGAAATAATTGCAAAAGATACCGAAGATCTGCTTAAACAAATTGACACGCGGGAAATTAACGGGAAGCAGTTAAAAACAGTGTCGGCAGAAGTTGTGAATATCCCGATGATTTTGCGCGAGAAATTATTCCAGGTATTATGGCGTCCGGAGGTAATGTTTATATTGATGTTGATTGCCATTTACGGTATTATTGGAGAGTTAAGCAATCCCGGGGCAATTTTTCCGGGAGTTGTTGGGGCAATTGCCCTTATATTAGCGTTATATATGGCGGCAATTTTGCCGGTAAATCTTGCTGGACTTGCATTGATTTTGCTTGCGATTGCACTTTTTATTATGGATGTATTTGCAGTAACTCATGGAGTATTGACCGCTGGCGGTATTATTTCTTTTGTCCTGGGTTCAATAATGTTGTTTGACCAGGCAGAATCCGCTATGCGTCTTTCTCTTTCATTGATTATTCCTTCTGCGATAGTTACGGCGGCGTTTTTCACATTCGTCTTCGGTAAAGGAATAAAAGCCCAATTTTTACCAGCAAAAACTGGTAAGGAGGCTATGAAAGGAAAAATTGCGGAGGCAATTACTGAAATTAATGGTAATTCGGGTAAGGTTTTTGTTGACGGAGAATATTGGAATGCAGTAAGTGATTCACCGATTGAATCAGGTGCGCCTGTTGAAATTATAGAAATGCAAGGACTAATATTAAAAGTTAAACCAGCTAATAAGAAAGGATAATAATTATGGATAAAATAATTCTACAATTACTTGGATGGATTATACCGATAGTGGTAATTACAGCAATCGTGCTCCCGAGTGTTATTCGGGTATTGCGAGAATATGAAAGAGCCGTAGTTTTCCGTCTTGGAAAATTGCTAAGGGCTAAAGGGCCTGGACTTGTTTTTCTAATACCGATTGTTGACAGAATTGTAAAAATAGACCTTCGCGTAGTCACAATCGATGTAGCTAAACAAGAGGTGATGACCCGCGACAACGTCCCGGTAACCGTTGATGCCGTTGTTTATTTCCGAGTCGTTGACCCAGAAGCAGCGATAATAAAGGTTGAAGATTTTTTACGCGCAACCTCTTTAATTGCGCAAACAACTCTTCGCAGTGTCCTTGGACAGGTAGAACTTGATGAATTGCTATCGCATCGCGAAAAAATCAATCAGAAATTGCAGGAGATAATTGATAGACAAACTGACCCATGGGGAATTAAGGTTGTCACTGTTGAAGTTAAAGATGTTGTCCTGCCAGATGGGATGAAACGCGCTATGGCAAAGCAAGCTGAGACAGAACGAGAGCGACGAGCCAAAATTATAAATGCAGAAGGCGAATTTCAAGCGGCTGAGAAACTTGTTCAGGCTGCCGAAATGATGAGCGCACAGCCTATCGCAATACAGTTGCGGTTTTTGCAAACAATGCGAGAGGTCTCAAGTGAACATAACACAACAACATTTTTCCCTGTCCCGATAGACATTTTAGCGCCGTTTATTAAACGAAACGAACCCCCTGCAAAATAAATTATAGTTGTATTAAAACGAAATTAATTAAGCTATTGTTTTATTAACCAGTTGCTTTTGTTGTCTTTTTTAATGGTTACTGAGGAATAAAAGCAGAATTACAATGCCGAGAAGGATTCTATACCAGCCAAAGACTATAAATGTGTGAGTTTGAACAAATTTAAGCAGCCATTTTACCACAAAAAACGCTGTGATTGTTGCAACGGCAGTACCGATGAAAAGGTAAAGGAGATTTCCAGATTCAAGTTGTCTTCTTGCCTGCCAAAATTCTAATGCACCGGCGGCAAATAGTGTCGGAATTCCTAAAAGAAACGAGAACTCAGTTGCCTTTACGCGAGAAGTCCCCATAGCAAGAGCGGTTAAAATTGTTATGGCTGAACGCGATGTACCGGGCAAAGCGCCTGCGACTAATTGGGCGACGCCAACTGCAATAGCAACGCTCCACGGTATTTCGTCCTTTAATTTTTTCCCTCGCAATAAAAATTCAATTACCAGAATTAAAATTCCACCTATTAACGTTGCCCATGCAACCGGTGACGCCTCTTCAGGCAACCGAAACCCTCCCCTTTTCAAAATCAAACCGCCAATGCCCGTGATGAAAAATGCGAGCAAAAGTTTTTTTATGTAATCAGCAACATCGGGTTTACGCCACCCTAGAATCATCTGTTTGACCCGGGATGCGAACACGGCGAGAACTGCTAAAACAGCACCACACTGTATAACAACATTAAAAAGATCGCTTTGATGTGGCACCCAACCGAGATTTTCAACTATTAAAAGATGTCCTGTTGATGAAACCGGTAAAAATTCGGTTACACCCTCTATAATCCCGAGTATAATAATTGCAAGTAATTCAGACATTTAGGTTATTCAATCCAAAAACATAAATCTTACAAGAAAAAACAAAATATGAAACAGTTAATTTGTAATTTATGCTTGAAAAATTAATCCTTTTTTTTAAGATGATTTTGTGAAATTATTCAAATTTATTGCGGTTATACTTTTACCTTTCTATTTCGGTATAAATTGTTCTGTTTTCGCAACGGTGTCTGATGGAAAATATAATGTAATATTTATACTTGCCGATGACCTTGGCTGGACAGACCTTGCCTGTCAGGGTTCGCCATTTTATAAGACGCCAAATATTGATAGGCTTGCGCAATCCGGGATGCGCTTCACTCAGGCATATTCAGCCTGCACAGTTTGTTCGCCGACGCGGGCATCTATATTGACCGGTCAATATCCCGCGCGACTTCATATAACAGATTGGATAAAAGGGCATATCCGTCCTTATGCGAAGCTACAAGTTCCGCAATGGACAATGTATCTGCCGACAAACATTGTAAATATAGCAAAGATATTAAAGAATTCTGGTTATACTACTGCAAGCATTGGCAAATGGCATCTTGGAGGAGAGGATTATTATCCTAACAGACAGGGCTTTGATATAAATATTGGCGGTTGCGATAAAGGACACCCACCAACTTATTTTTCACCGTATAAAATCCCGACTATTGAAGATGGACCGCAAGGCGAATATCTCACAGACAGAGAGGCTTCGGAGGCGGTAAAATTTATCCAGAGAAACAAGGATAAACAGTTCTTTCTTTATCTTGCGCATCACGCCGTCCATACCCCAATTATGGCTAAAAGCAATGTCGTCCAAAAATATAAAGATTTGCAAAAAAAAGGTTCTCCGCACAAAAACGCAGTCTATGCGGCAATGATAGAGTCGGTTGACAATAGCGTTGGAACAATTATGCAGACATTGCGAGAATTAAACCTTGAAGAAAAAACAATTGTTATATTTACATCTGACAATGGCGGTTTATTAAATGTAACAACCAACATCGGTTTGCGCGCTGGCAAAGGTTCCGCTTATGAAGGCGGCGTGCGCGTTCCATTGATAGTCTACTGGAAAGGGATCATTAAACCTGGTTCGCTTTGCAATCTCCCTGTGATAAGCGCAGATTTCTATCCTACCATACTTGAAATGCTCGGGATTAAATCGCCTTCATCTCATACTGTTGATGGCGAGAGTATTGTTCCATTATTAAAAGGCTCAAATAAATTAAAGCGCGATGCAATTTACTGGCATTATCCACACTATCATCCTGGTGGCGCAACCCCATACAGCGCAATCCGACAGGGAAATTATAGGTTGATTGAATTTTTTGAGGACTCGCATATTGAGCTCTACGATTTATCAAAAGACCCATTAGAACAAAAGAACCTTGCGGACAAAAATCCGCAGGTAGCTAAACAACTTTTAACAAGACTGCAAAATTGGAGAAAAGAAGTTGGTGCTCAAATGCCGGAACCTAATCCAAATTATTTGCCTGAAAAGAAAAATAATCCACCTAATAAGGCAAAAACAAAATCTAAATCACCTTGAATAAAGCGCTGCTATTTTCTGAAAAATATCAGCCATACAATTACAAATATCGGCAACAAAAACGGCAAAGTATATTTCATAATATAACCTAAAAATGTAGGGACATTGATTTTTTGTTGGTCTGCAATAGACTTTACCATAAAGTTTGGTCCGTTTCCGATATAAGTACAGGCGCCAAAAAATACAGCACCAACACTAATGGCTACGATAAAACTATTTAATTCTGCATTTCCAATTAAATAGGCGATTTCAATTTCATCAACAGAAACAGAACCACTTGCTAATAAAGATGCGTGATATTTTTGAAGCGCAAGGAAAGTTTGCCGAACGGGTTCCGCAACAGAAGAAATATCCGTGCCGTTCGTTTGAATTAGATGCTGGACTTGATTGATTACGTCCGGATTAATAACCGAACCAAAAACTGAACTTAAGAAGGTAAGATAAGTCGGGGCATTATCAAGGAAACTTGACAGCGCGCCAGTTGTCCAGAAATAAAGCGAAGGGGTCGCCTTGCCCAATTCGCCTGCGTGAAGTCTTAACCAGTCAAGGGCAGGCATCATAGTTGAAAATATTCCAAAAAACAGAACAGCGACTTCTATAATCGGATGGAAGTTGAAATGATTAGATTCATAAATCTTGCGATTAGTTGAAAAATAAGACCCCACTGCTGCCAAAACCATTATAATTTCACGAACATACGGAGGGTCGTTGATAAATACTGAACCAAGTATCATCGCAAGGAAGATAACATTGTGAATGCCTTTAAATTTAAATTCATCGGATGGTTCAGCTATTTTTTCACGAACCGGTTCTGGCGCTTTCAAGTAATTTCGCCTGTCAATTACATAAAATATTCCAAGCAAAATTCCTATGGCAACTGCCCATTGTTGCCAGCAATGTTCGGCTACCCACCAGAAAGGAATCCCTTTTAAATAACCTAAAAATAGAGGAGGATCACCAATAGGTGTCAGACACCCGCCAACATTTGACACAATAAAGATAAAAAAAACAATATGATATGCAGTGATGCGATACTTGTTCATTCTAATCCAGGGACGAATTAGAAGCATAGAGGCGCCAGTAGTTCCGAGTAAATTTGCGGTTACCGCGCCGATTAGTAAAAAGAGAGTGTTTTCGCCCGGCTTTGATTCGCCTTTAACAGATATATGGATGCCACCCGAAACAACAAATAGCGAACCAATCAATGCAATAAAGCTAATATATTCATTTGCCGTATGAAGCACCGTCTTTTTTGCCGGCGAAGGAAGAATAAATAAATAATAACAGAGCGTTATAACGGCAAATGCAAAAGATACCTTTGGATAATGTGCACCCCAAAATTTAGGACAAACAAGCGGCGCAAATGCAATTACAAGCAGTAGCCCAACAAACGGCAGAATCATCCATATACTCGGTTCATACAACATAGAATTTAAAATTAAGTATCAAATGCTCAAAAGGTCAATCAGATTTATACAGTTGACCTAAATTTCGACAAAAATATCTATTGAATAATAGCAAAAATTTTTAGATGCTTCTAATATGAAAACAAGAATTATTCTGCAACTTCTAATACTTTGTGGATTTTACAATCTTTTCGCAAATAATGGACTTGTTCAGTATGTTTCACCATCAGGAAACGATAAATGGTCAGGAACTATTGCCACAGCAAATAGACAAAAAAGCGATGGACCACTCGCTACGATTATTGAGGCTCGCAACAGAATACGGAAATTAAAGGAACAACCCAATGTGGTTAGCAAACCTATAACTGTTTATTTACGCGGCGGTATTTATAGATTGAACGAACCGTTTGAACTTAACTCGCAGGATTCAGGAAGTCCAAACGCCCCTGTTGTTTATTGCGCCTATCCCGGTGAAAAGCCGATAATCAGCGGAGGAATGCGAATCAAAGGTTGGAAGAAAGATAACAATGGTTTATTTGTGACAGAAATTCCAGAGGTCGACTCAGGCAAATTGTATTTCAATCAATTATTTGTTAATGGCGAACGTAGAACTCGCGCCCGTTCACCAAACACAAATTGGTTCAGAATTGCAGGACTTGTTATGACGACTGATAAATCTGGCAAAACCGTCCCACGAAATCGCGATGCATTTATTTTTAAACCGGGCGATATAAAAAATTGGAAAAATATTCAGGATGCGAACATTATACTTTTCCACTCATGGGAAAATTCAATACATCCTATAAAATCCGTTAATTTAGAATCAAATCTTGTAGAGTTTGCAGCCCCATTAAAGGAGTGGTGGACTATCTGTTATTGGGAAAAAAATCAACGCTATATTGTGGATAACATTTTTGAAGGATTAGACGAACCCGGCGAATGGTATTTAGAACGAACGACTGGCAAACTTTATTATTACCCAATGAAGGGCGAGAAACCAGAAACCATTGAGGCAGAAGCCCCAGTCGTTTCTGAATTGATACTACTTAAAGGCGAACCAAAAGAAGAAAAATATGTCTCAAATATAATTTTTAGGGGGATTAGTTTTCAGCATATAGATTGGGTGCGTAATCCAAAGGGGAACAGCAGCACACAGGCTGCGGTTGAGTCGCCTTGCGCAATAATCGCGGATGGTGCTGCAAATTGCGTTTTTGAAAAATGCGAAATTGCACACACCGGCGGCTATGCCATCTGGATACGACGCGGTTGCCGCGGTTGTAAGATTCAACAAACAAGAATATTCGATATGGGCGCCGGCGGAGTGCGGGTTGGAGAATGCGACATAGCAAAAGACGACCGTGATGAATCATCAGGAAATGTAGTTTATAATAATCACATTTACGATGGCGGACATATCTTTCCGGGATGCGTTGCGATATGGGTTGCGCAAAGTTCTTCAAACCTCATATCAAACAACGAAATTCATAATATGTTTTACACTGGCATCTCTGTCGGCTGGAACTGGAATGACGCCACAAACCGAACTCATCATAACACTATACAATACAATCATATTCACCATATAGTTAACGGTGTTATGAGCGATGCCGGCGGGATATATACGTTAGGGGTATCGCCCGGCAGTATAATTCGCAACAATGTTATCCACGATGTATGGCCTTATGACAACCCGGATTTTGGCTGGGGAATTTATCTTGATGGAACCTGCGCTATGTACCTTGTTGAAAGCAACGTCGTTTACTATACCCGTAGCGGCGGATTGATGTATAACAATGGCGGACACGAACATATTATTAGAAACAATATCTTTGCGCTCAATGCAACGCATTCGATATGGCAATTTTTTGAAAAGCGTCCGAACGTCTTCTCTAACAACATTGTTTTAATGACTCAGGGCGAACTTTTCAAACCGTATGGAGAGGCTTCATTGAAAGAACGAATTAAAAACAATGAATCGTTAGGCGTGTGGGATTATAACATCTACTGGCATACTGCTGGACCAGACCATATCAAGTTTTTCAGATATACTTTTGAAGAATGGCAAAAATTGGGATTTGATAAACACTCATACATTGCCGAACCAATGTTTGAAGATCCGTTTAACGGCAATTTCAAATTTAAGAAGGGTTCTTCTTATCCTTTGATAGGATTTAAACCGATTGATGTCTCTAATGTTGGTTTAGTAGGTGATAAAGAATGGCGACAAGAACCGCTTAAATTCAAATATAAAAAGACAGTCCTTCCCCCTCTTCCAGTAAAAGTACCAAAAAATATCTCGGAAGATTTTGAGGGAACATCTTCCGGGGCTGTTCCTGATGGGATGACTGTGAACGGAATTGAAAACGGTGCCGCAATTTATGTCACTGATGAACGCGCGGTATCGGGTAAACATTCGCTCAAAATTGTGGATTCAAAAGAAGTTAAACCGAGCTGGCAACCGCATTTCTATTATCAACCGGGTTTTGAATCCGGGATAGTTGAACAATCATTTTATATCTGGCTTGAACCGGGAAATGAACTTTTTACAGAGTGGCGAGACGATACTCAATATCCAGATTCCGTAGGTCCAAGCATCCAGTTCGATGGAAACGGAAATATCAAACACAAAGGAAAAATACTCGCAACAGTGCCAGTAAAAAATTGGGTCTATGTTTCTATTAAAGCCCAAATCGGCAAAAATAATCCAAAGACATTTAGCCTGACAATTAAATTGCCCGACTCAAAAGTATTAACCTTTGATAACCTTAAATTTTCAGGCGACAAATGCGAACAGGTTCATTGGGTTGGGTTTTCAAGCACTGCGGTAGAAAACACGACTTTTTATATTGATAAGTTAGAAATCAAAACAACTCAAAAACCCAAATAAGCTACAAAACAGCAATCATAAAATAATGATTAATCTGATGATTGCTGGATATATAGCAATATATTTAAGCTGTTTATTTATTGTTGTTTTACCGCTCGGTAGAAACGATATTGGAAATTAGTCGTTGATGGGTCAGTTACCTTTATCCGCCCACTGACATTGCTTAATGTTGTAATCTCAGCCCACATTAAAAAGTTTTTAGAAGCCTCAATTCGGTAATTTCCCGGCTTATTTACTTCAATCCAGAGTTCAAATCCCGAAGAGGTAAGATTAAACGGACCTGTCAGTGAAATTGTCGTTTTTGGAGCAAACTTTTGTATCCGATGGTTTTCTGTATCAGCAACGTAGACATTTCCTGAACTATCAACGGCAACAGCCTGAGGGCGGTTAAATTGTCCATCACCGCTACCATTACTTCCCCACTTTGTAATAAAAACGCCGTCAGATGTAAATTTCTGAATCCGATGGTTAAAGGTATCAGCGACAAACACATTTCCATAAGTATCAATCGTTATGCCAAATGGAGCATTAAATTGTCCATCATCGCTGCCATTACTTCCCCACTTTGTGATAAAAGCGCCGTCAGATGTGAACTTTTGAATTCTATAGTTATCCGTATCCGCCACATATACATTTCCTGCGCTATCAACAGCAACACCCTTTGGAGAAGCAAATTGCCCATCATTTATACCATTACTCCCCCATTTTGTGATAAAAGCGCCGTCAGATGTAAATTTCTGGATTTGGTTGTTGCCTGCATCAGCAACATATACATTTCCTTGATTATCAACGGCTACTCCGTAAGGATCATATAATCCCCCCCAGTTTGTGATTAAAACGCCGTTTGTTGTAAACTTATAGACGCTATAGTAATACCAGTCAGAAACATATACATACCCCTGATTATCAACAGCGATGCCGTAGGGGGTTGGATAATATCCACTAAGATTCCATTGTGTCATAAAGACGCCATCGGATGAAAATTCTTGAATTCGCCCAACATCTCTATCAGCCGTAAACACATTCCCTTTATTATCGACCGCAATAGCAGATGGTAAATTAAAATTCCCGTCGCCGCTGCCGTAATCTCCCCACATTGCAACATAAACACCGTTTGTTGTGAACTTTTGAATTCGATTATTCGAAGTATCGGCAACGTATACATTCCCTAAATTGTCAACAGCAATGCCAGTGCAATAAATAAAATATCCGGGTTGACTGCCATAATATCCCCATTTCGAAATGAATGTACCATCTGATGTAAATTTTTGAATTCTGTTATTTTCCGTATCGGCGACATAAACAACGCCAAAATCATCAACAGTAATTCCATAAGGATGATTAAACTTTCCACCAGATTCGTAGGCATAACCTAAACTACCCCACTTTGTTATAAACTCGCCATCTGGCGAAAATTTTTGTATTTGATAATTCCCTGAATCGGCAACATATACATTCCCGGAATTATCTACCGCTACCCCATAAGGAGAACTTACATTTCCCCAGTTCGTTAAAAATGTCCCGTTTGATGTAAACTTTTGAATTCTGCTATTTCTTGTATCAGCAACGTATACATAATTACCGGACTTATCAACGGCGACAGCGCACGGCGCATCAAACTGCCCATCGCCGCCACCATAAGTTCCCCACTTTGTTATAAATTCGCCATTGGATGTGAACTTCTGTATTCGGTTGTTTCCTGAATCGGCAACATATATGTTGCCAGAGTTGTCCACCGCTACACCATAAGGAGCATTAAATTGTCCATCGTTGGCGCCATAATCTCCCCACTTTTTTATAAGAACTCCATTTAAAGTAAATTTCTGAATTTGATGATTTGCTGTATCGGCAACATACCCACTCCCTGAACTATCAATAGCAATACCAAAAGGATTGTTAAAAATGAGTATCGGGAATCGTTTTACAAACACATATTCCTCGCTATTTTGAGCCATAAGGCAGCAAAATAATTGAGTATAAAAAGATATACAAATCCCTATTATGATAGTACGGATTATTTTCATAATCATCTCTCTTCTTATTATATTTTCTTTCAAATTTTTAACGAATCACTCATTTTTACTATAACATTTTTCTCAATTATTTAAAGGTTTTTCGCCTAAATATCTCAAAAAATGAGACCTCTGCAAAACCCTTTCCCGTCAACTGCAAACCTGCAATTTTCTGGGAACACAGTGAAGTTATTGTTTGGTTAATCATTAAAAATATCTTTAATTACCATTTGTTTCTTGAACTTATTTGAGTAAATTATAACTTGTAAAATATGTCTGGTTTAGACGGAAAAAAGAAAAAAGGGAAAAAGGCGATGATGCTCGGCGTGGGTCTGGATTCTGATGGACACACAAGAGTTACGAGCGGTTCTAATTTTTTACTCGTTGGCGGCTCAAAAGATACACACGAAGAGATGACAGAAAAGGTCATCAAGATTAACGAAAAACTCAACTCAAAAGGTAAAACCCTTGATAACGTCAGCAATAACGAGTTAGACGACATCGCCAATGAAGTAGGTCTAAGGCGTCATAATCCACATTGTAATTAATTTCCTACGAAATGTGGTTGCAAGTTAATGAGTAAAGCGACAAACCATAGTTTCACCTCTTTTAAAGAAATTAGTTTTGTTTAATACCGTTTTGGATGCTCCTTCCATATTTGTTGTAACCTTCCGGTTGGCTTTGTTCGAAATTGTTCCTTTAAATCATAAAAATCGCTAATATTACAAGAATTCTAAACTTACTATACAAAATTCTTTAATTGCGACAAGATTCAAGTTAATATAATAAAGTATTATGAGGCTATTACTTGAAGGCGGATTTGTAGTTTGGATAATATTTATTATTGGTGGTATTGGGTTGGTACTGATGTTGGAACGTTTTTTGTTTTATCATCGCGCACAAATAAACTCCACCGAGTTTTTAAATGGCGTGCGCAATGTCTTAAAACGGGATAACATCGTTGAGGCAATTTCAATCTGCGATGCCACGCCGGGACCGGTTCCGCATATTGTCAAAACAGCAATCTTGAACCGCGACCGAAGTCCTGAACAACTAAAAGAGATAATCCATGAAACAAGTCTCTCGGAAATACCGCATCTTGAATCAAGGCTTAATATAATCCCGGTTATTGCTCAAATTGCGCCGTTGCTGGGATTATTTGGAACAGTTATTGGTGTAATTGAACTTTTTAATATTGTTCAACATCAAGGTTTTTTTATTCATCCGGGATTATTCGCAGAAAAACTATGGAAGGCGCTTGTTTCCACTGCTATGGGGCTTGGCGTCGCTATTGTTTGCTATGCCGGGCATTCAGTACTTACGATATCTTTAAACAATATAATTGCAGATATGGAAAAGGCGGCGATAGAAATAATTAATATTTTAACCGACAAAAATAAAAATCAATGAATCTACCGAGAAAACCGATAGAAATTTCAAATTTGTTTTATGTTGTGTCATTTGCAACGGTTTTTTTGTTGCTGCTAATGGTGATGTCAATCTATAGCACTTTTGTTTACTTACCCGGATTGCCTGTAAATCTATCAAAACCATTAAATAAAGAATTGGAAAACTCTCAAATGGCGATCATTAAAACTAATGGAAATATCATTTTTGATAAAAAAGAATTCACAGAAACCGAATTCTTTAACAAGTTGAACCTCGACCTCAAAACAGTTCAAACCAACAAATTTTTTAACATCTTTTCTGAACCGGGGACACCGAGTGTTTTTATAAAACAAATAATTAAGCAACTTGAAGGTTTAAACATAAAAGCAAAAATAGTTTATGACTTCCCGGATTTACCAGTAGTTGAGTCATTTATAGGTGCTACTGCATCGCCCGTTTTCGTGGCAGTAGACCCCGAAGGCTTGTTTTTCTTCGAAGACCAACTAACTGATGAAGCACAACTAAGAATTAAATTATCTAAACTTTCAGAGAAAACAAAAGAGCCTCTTACTCTGGTCATCATTGCGGATAAATCCGTGCCTTATGAGTTTATCATAAAACTGGGAACTATCGCTCATTCAGCCGGCATAAACAAAATTTTGCTTGCTGCTAAACCACCTCCACTTTAAAGGCAAACGTGAATGCACAAATACACAATTTACCATCTGTCAAATCCAAAAAATTAATAATCTTCGGCGCTATCCTGATTTTCATTCAATTTCTACTTACTATTGTTATTTGTGAAAAAGTTCCACAATATTCGGGGTCAAAATCATCTTTCAAGGCAACTATGAGCCTCGAACAGGTGAAACCTGATTCAGAAACCTATTGGCTTTTTAACCCAGCTGGTTTTGCTATGGCAAATCCGAATGGCTTTTCTAAAATGGCGTGGTTTCAAGTAAAACCATATTCTCATAATTATTATGAATGGAAGGAAGAACCGTTCTGGCTGCAACCGATTGCATCAATGTTGGGAAATGAACTCACCAATTTATTACGTTTATATAAACCAATGCCACAAATAACAATCTTTGAAACTACCCCTCAATTAATATCTATATTCAATATTGAAGCGCCGGCTCCTTTAAGTAAATCAAGTTTTACAATTGAAGGCAATATCTCGAAACGAACCTTGATTTACGCCCCAGAATTGCCTTTATTTGAATGCAGCAATGTATATCCAGCGTCGGTTGTTTATGTTGTCATAAACAATGATGGATTTGTTCTTTCCCCGATTCTAATAAATGAGTCCGGTTTTCCACCTGCGGATTCATCAGCGGTTGAGTTAGCAAAAAGATTCAGGTTCGAGCCAATTAAATCTGATAATAAAAACGTAAACCCAGAATTTGGGAAAATAATTTTTAACTGGCGATTTGTAAAACCAGTTCAATCGCAAAATATAACAACGGAAAAATCTAATTAAATATGAGCACCGAAAGTTTTATTACGTTTTATATGTTACTGCCGCTTGTAGCGATATTTGTGTATTATTTTTATTCAGAACGTCGCAGAATTTATTTCCTTCAACCTCTGGAAAAAGAAAAGGTTTTTCGCTGTACGCAATGCGGTATGGTTTACACAGATGACAGTGAGGTAGAACTTTCACCCTGCCCTAAATGCGGAAGCCCAAATGAAAAAATAAAGTTTTAATTGCTAAATCACTTCAATATTCAAAGGGTTCCCCGTTTTATTTATTTGTTGATGCAGGAGCGTTTGTTGATTTCAACAAGATATTTGTTCCTGTAACAAGCGGTGTCTTTAAAATACTTTCTTCAGATGGCGGTTTTTGAACAAGTGGTTTTTGCGTCTGAACCGGTGTTGCCGTTGAGGGTAAGGCGCGTTCAAACTCCGATAACCGTTGTTTGTGCGGATTCATTCGGCTTGTCATCACGGAAAGTATCAATGACAAACCCAGAAACAGAGCAGCAGCATATTTAGTCGCCTTGCTTAAAACGGTGCCACTGCCTGCGCCAAAAAGCATATCCGTAGCAGTGCTGCCAAATGCCTGTCCAAGTCCAGCCTCTTTCTTTGGCAATTGAATTATTATCAATAAACCAAGAAAGAAACAATCAATCACAAGGATTACAGTTAATATTGTAATAATTAAACTCATATAAATCAGTCTATATACATTAATTAAATATTAAGTTTAATCAAATTGAATTTTTTATAATGTCAGCAAAAGAACGAACTTCTAATGAAGCCCCACCGACCAGTGCTCCATCAACGTCAGGCTGACTCATAAGTTCGCGTGCGTTTGATGGCTTTACACTTCCACCATACTGGATTCTAACTTTCTTTGCGACATTTTCGCCAAAAATTTTGGCAAGTACACTTCTAATAAATGTATGGGCTTGCTGTGCCTGTTCAGCAGTGGCATTTCTCCCTGTACCGATTGCCCACACCGGTTCATAAGCAATAATGGTTTCTTCCATTTGTTCCGGGGTTAAACCGGCAAGGCTACCGTGAACCTGCCTATCAAGAACTTTCTCTGTCAAACCGCCTTCACGTTCATTTAATGTTTCGCCGACGCAAACGATTGGTTTCAACGCTGCATTATGAGCGGCAAGAGCCTTGCGCGAAATAAGTTCATCGGTTTCCTTTTGATATTGTCGCCGTTCAGAATGCCCAAGGATAACATATCTAACCGAGAATTCTTTCAACATAACAGCTGCTATCTCACCCGTAAAAGCCCCGACGTTATTCTCGTTCATATTTTGCGCGCCAAGCTTGATATTTGAATCAAGAATTGCTTTGGAAACCTCACACAACGCCGTAAAAGGAGGGCATACAAGAATATCGACTTCCTTTACATTCGCCAATTCCCTCTTGAGACCATTTACGAGGTCAAGCGCCTCGGCAACAGTCTTGTTCATTTTCCAATTCCCAGCAATAATAAGTCTTCTCGCCTTTTCCATATTTAAAGTCCGATTAATATTTTGTTTTGTTATTTTTTGTCTGACAGAGCTGCAACACCTGGAAGGACTTTGCCTTCAAGGAATTCAAGACTTGCCCCACCACCAGTGCTAACAAATGTTACCTTGTCAGCAAGGCCAGCCTTGTTCAACGCCTTTACGCTATCACCGCCGCCAATGATGCTTTTTGCTCCTTTTGTTTGTGTTATTTCAGCAACAACTTTGGCAATTGCATTTGTGCCTGCGGCGAACTGTTTGTTCTCAAATAACCCCATTGGACCATTCCACAAAATTGTCTTTGCACCATTTATAACATCAGAATACTGTTTGATGGTTGCAGGACCGATATCAAGTCCCGCATATTCAGGCGGACAATCAAGACTTGAATTAACCTTTACATCCTGGTATTCAATAACTGGTTTGCCCTTTTTATCAAGCTTATCCGTTTTAACAGGAATGGCGATTACATCGTCAACCGGCAACATAAATTTGATACCTTTTGCCTTTGCCTTTTGAACGGCATTATTCGCAATGTCTACCTTGTCCGGTTCAACAAGAGATTTGCCAACGCTATGTCCCTGAGCAAGCCTAAATGTATATGCCATTGCGCCACCAATCAATAATGCGTCAGCCTTTTCCAATAATTTGTCTATTACATTAATTTTATCGGAAACCTTAGCCCCACCAAGAATGACTACAAATGGCTTCTGTGGGTTTTCCAATTCATCGCCAAGGAATTTGAGCTCACGTTCCATTAAGAACCCAGCAGCGCATAATCCACCTCGGGATGCAACCAACCGCGCAACGCCTTCGGTTGAACAATGGGCGCGATGAGCCGAACCAAATGCATCATTTACATAAACATCAGCAACCGACGCAAGTTTTTTGGAAAATTCAGGGTCATTCTTCTCTTCCTCCGCATAAAACCGCGTGTTTTCAAGGACAAGAACCTCGCCTGCTTTTAAAGAAGCAACCGCTTTTTCAACCTCATTGCCGATACAATCCTCAACAAACTTAACTGGTTTGCCGAGCATTTCTTGAAGCTTTACGGAAACTGGTTTTAATGAAAGTGTTGCATCTTTGCCCTTTGGTCTTCCAAGATGCGAAGCAAGAATCAATTTTGCGCCTTTTTCCAAAAGAAAATTAATTGATGGTAATGTCTCCTTAATACGAGTGACATCTGTAACTACCATCACGCCATCTTTTTCTTCAAGCGGAACATTAAAGTCCACGCGCATAAATACGCGTTTTCCGCTAACATTTATATCTCTAATTGTAAGTTTTGCCATAAATCATTAACAAATTTTAAATTATACAGTAAAACAAATTTTAAACCAATAGTCAAAACATTAATCAAACAATTGTCCAGCATAATTTATATTAATTTTAATAAACAGGTTTAAATTGATGTTTTAAACGCTTTTTCCGTTCAGAATCCTTGCTACTCGTGATATTTTAATCTTATATTTTGTAGGTAACATTTTTTATGATTCCATCCGCACAATACAAAGAAGATCGCCCACCGTTGCAGTCGGGGGTTTTATATCTTGTTGCTACACCAATTGGCAACCTTGAAGATATTACCCTACGAGCAATAAGAACATTACAAGAGTGCGATATTGTTGCCGCAGAAGATACAAGACGCGCAGGTTTATTATTAAAACACTTAGGTATAGCGAAACCCATTTTTAGCTGTTTTGAGTTCAATGAAATGCGAAGGGCTGTTGAAATTGTGGAAAAACTGAGCGCCGGACAAAAAGTCGCTTTAATAACGGATGCCGGAACCCCATGTATAAGCGACCCCGGTCAGCGGATCGTCTCGGCTGTTCTCAACGCAGGATTAAAAGTGGAACCGGTGCCGGGTGCCTGCGCATTAATCGCCGCCTTAACTGCAAGCGGATTGCCAACTGATGAATTTCATTTCATCGGATTTTTGCCCCACAAACAGGGAAAAAGACGTCGGATGGTTGAAAATTTAAAGAATATCCCGGGTACATTAATTTTTTATGAATCTCCTTTTAGAGTAATAAAACTCATTGAGGAACTTGTGCAACTAATGCCAGAAAGAAAGGTGGTTATAGCCAGAGAAATCACTAAAAAGTTTGAGGAATACATTCGTGGGTATCCGAACGAACTTCTGGAAATACTGAAAACCAAAGGGACAAAAGGCGAGTATGTTGTTCTTATTGCGCCAGAAGAAAAAAAGAGAGTTGGCGATTAAATAAATTTTCCCGGATTCAATATTCCATTAGGGTCAAGTGTTTGTTTGATTTTCTTATGCAATTCAACGGATTCGCGGCTCAAAGAAGATTGCCACCATTGTTTCTTTGCAAGACCTATTCCGTGTTCACCTGTAATTGAACCACCCCACGCAATGATTTGCCTAAAAAGTTCGTCAAGTGCCTGTTTGCTTTTTTCTTCTGAACCGGGTTGATTAAAATCAACCATAATATTGGTATGAATATTGCCATCGCCGGCGTGTCCAAAACAGGCAACAGGGAAGCCATATTTTTTTTGCAACTGTGCAGCAAATATAAATAACTCCTCAAGACGGCTCCTTGGAACAACAATATCCTCGTTCAGTTTTGTCAAACCTGTATCGCGAAGGGCATAAGAAAACTCGCGACGGAGTTCCCATAGTTTCTCACATTCAACACCGCCAAAGGCACGGTCAACAAACATTGGTTCAAATTGATTGACTATTTCTTCAACCATAGATAGTTCAGAGCGAACAGATTTTTCAAAACCGTCAAGTTCAATAAATAATATAGAATTTGAACCTTCAAGCCGTTTGCTTTTTGTCCGTTTTCTGGCAGCGGCGAGGGTAAATTCGTCTGCAATTTCAAGGGCGCATGGCAAGAATCCTGCCCGCAATACAGCGCGAAGGGCAGATGCGGCAAGGGCAGCCGTTGAAAAACCGCAGACAAGCAGCGCTCTATACGGTGGAAGTGGAAGTAATTTTAACGTAATCTCGGTCACGATTCCGAGCATACCTTCCGAACCGACGAAAAGCCGATGTAAATCAAAGCCTGCCTTGTTTTTATGTGTTCGCCCACCAAGTCTAACAATCGTTCCATCGGCTAAAACAACCTCAAGTCCGAGCACATAATCTCTGGTAACACCATATTTCAAGCATCTGGGACCGCCTGCGTTTGTTGCGATATTACCGCCAATGCTGCACTCACTACGGCTTGCCGGGTCAGGTGGATAAAAAAGTCCAAGTTTTTCCACCTCATCTTGTAAAATCTGTGTTCGCACACCGGGTTCAACCACGACAACATAATCACCGGAGTTAATTTCTTTAATTCTATTAAGACGCTCGGTTGAAACAACAATACCACCATTCACCGGTATGCAAGCCCCGACATAACCATGCCCTGCACCCCGCGCCGTAACGGGAATCTTATGTTCATTTGCAAACCTTAACACTTTTGAAACCGTAAGTGCAGACCTTGGCAATACAACAGCGTCAGGCAACGCCGTTGCGAACCATTTATCCGTTCCATAAGGCGCACAGACTTTTGCATCGGTTAACAACTCGGACTCATCTAATAAATTCTTTAGTTCGGTAGTAAAATCTTTCTTATCTGTTTTATTCATAACAAATTGCCAATATTTTTATAAATTAGCATTGAATCCTAAATAAACAAATTAGAAAACACACCGATATGTTACTCAAATTAATTGTAGAATATTAGGAAAAAGTTAATCATTGGATATTTAAAAAACAATATAACCACTGGTATTATTTTTTCTTTAACTTATTAAGCCGTGATTCAAGGAAGGAAGCGCGTCTTACAGCATACACAAAATTAGTCTTGTCAGAAATTTGTTTTAAATAATAAATAGCCATTTCATAATCACCAGTTTGCTCGTAGACCGAGCCTAAATAATAACGGACTTGATTAGCCCTTTTTTCGTTTATGGCGTTTTCAAGCTGAAGTTTGTAGTTAAATATTAAGTTATCTATTTCTTCAGCACTTTGAAATGCCCGTGCGCAGTATGTTAACATTTGGTCAATGAATTGTTTATTCTGTTCGTTCTTTTTTAAAATATCTATATTTGGATAGAGATAAGCCTCTACGATTCTTGAAGCAAGCCAGAAATTCTGGGCGTAATCCAGCGCATACCTCATAGCGTCATAGGCTATTTTTATTCCCATTTCTTTTTTTTCTAATGAATCACTATCAAACAATTTATCGGCTATCCATAGTTGTTGACCAATTATTTGATAATATGAAGCATAGCTTGAAACCTCATTAATCTTCCGCAATATATCGCGAGAAAAAACCGCATATTGATTTTTTTCTTCCTGCTCCTTTGCATTGAGAAGCCGCTGTTGCGCGACCAACTTTTTGCGGAGGTCGTCAAGATTTGCGGTCAGTTTATTTATTTGCCCCTGGACATCTTTTTGATTTTTTTCATTCTCTGCTATTTGTCGCCCAATCTCCAATTGTTCACGTCTGGACTTTAAAACGTTTTCAGTAATCCCGGTAATGTTTGTTTGCAAATTGAATAAATTTGTTTCAAGTGTTTTTAAGTCGGCTGAATGATTCTTCAGGCTGTTTTCCTTTTCAGAAATAGTGTTATTCAGGTTAGCAATTTCACTCCGCAAATTAGAAAGTTCACTCTCTTTTGAAAGGATTGTTTTTGAAACTGTGTCAATATTCTTTCGGAAATCCGCGATTTGAGAATCAAGATTTGTTAAAACCTGTTGGGCTTCCGGTATCGGGGTATTCTTTTGTTTTAACTCTGTTTTTGCCAGGTTGTAATTTGACCGGGCAGTGTTAAGATTATCTCGGAGTTTGGCAAGGCTATCTTTTAATGCAGTCATTTCGTTCGTCAGGTTAGAACCTTTTGCTTTCAATGTATCAGCCTGTTTCTTTAAACCTTCAAGCGTGGTAGTCCTCATCATTACATTTGAGCGGGATTGAGTTACCTCATCCTGTCTATTAGTAAGTCGCCTCTGGGAAGAAAGTAATGACTCTTCCAAAGACGAGGTCTTTGATTTTAACCTGCTTAATTTATATTGTAAGTCTTCCCGCTCTTTTTTTAAAGAGGATAGTCTCTCTCTTAAAAAAGTAAGATTGGAATTTGACAGGAAAATCTGATTCGTAATGTTTGAAATGTCCGCTTTTAGATTTATAATAGTGGTTTTAATATCAAAATCAAAATCTGCCTTGAAATTACTCTTTAAAGCATTTTTCTTAAGATAAGAACGGATTTGAAATTTTTTATACCATATTGTCGATTGCGCCTGCCTGTATCCATAATAGCATATTCCCAAAATGCCAAACACTACACAAAGCAATCCCACCGTTTTTAAAACTGACTTTAAATTTAATGGTTGGTTTAGTTGTTTCAGCATCTTACTTTTTCTTTGGTGGATTTAATTTAGCTTCAAGCGCGGGAATTCTTGCTAATTGCCGCGCAAAGTTATTGGTTGCCTGAATATCTTTTAAGTAATAAATAGCCTCTTTGTAATTCCCAGCCTGCTCAAATATAAAAGAAAGTTGAACGCGCGCCGAGTCCGCTCTTGCGCTTCCCCCTGTTTTTTCAATCATTGTTTTATATGCGTTAATAACATTATCGGTCTCTTCAATATTTCTAAAACATTGCACCGATTCATTTAAAATGTTCTCCATACTAAGGGGCATTTTGTAATTCGGGTCTGTGGCATTATCGAGGTTGGGCAGTAAATATGCTTCATAAATTCTCGCAGCCAACCAGTAATTTTCAGAATAGTTCTGGGAATCAAGCGCGGCCTGACGCGCCAGTGCAAGTCCAATCTTCCGATAAACCGGGTTCAGACTTTCAAGCAGTTTATCTGCTACCCACAACTCCTGCCCTATAACTTCATACATTCCCCTGTAAGTAGTCGCCCCATTAAGTTTTTCACGGGTCTTTTTCAAAAATTCATTTTGGGCAACTACAACTGGGTTTGTAGGGCTCAATGTCAAAACCGATTGAATAGCCTGTTGTTGAGTGTTGATTTGTTGCTGTAATTCCTGGAGGTCTTTAGAGTGAGTGTTTAGTTCTTTATTAACTGCCGCAAGTTGCTCGCGTTTTGAAGAAAGCGCTGATACCAAATTGGTGATCGTTAACTTTAAAGCGTTCAAATTTGAAATAACAACAGGGTTAGCGTTTGTTGTAGTCTGAATTTTTGTTAATTCAGCCTTTTTTGCATCCAGATTTGTTTGAAGATTAGAAATTTCCGCCCTCAATACCTTATTTGAAGATGCCAATCTATTAACTTCGTTCCGCAAAGATTTTATGTCTTTTTTGGTTATTTTGCCAATTTGACTTGCCTGTAAAATGTTCGTTTTTAAAACATCAGGTATTGTTTTCATTTCCTTTTCTGAAGGAAATTGAAAATCTGTTTTGAAACTTCTCTTCCCGGTTTGTTTCCTTAAATAACTATGAATCTTCCATTTTACATACCAGGTCGGAGATGAAGCAATATAGGAATAAGCACCAATTACTCCTGCAATTAACAGACCGATAACTATAATGGTCAGTACTATTGACGTATAGCCCTTTCCTTTACGGGGTTGATTTTTATTTTCCATAAAACTCAAATCTTTATTATCCTAATAATATTATTAGCCTTTTTCTTAAAAGACGAAGAATAGCGAGAAAAAATTCAAATAAATGAAAGTTACTTTCCTACAGACTCGCGATAAGGCTTTAATTCACTATATAATTTAAGAAGTTTAGCGTTTTTCTCCGCTAATTCTTTCTGGTTTGTTGCTTCGGCTAATTGAATAGCCTTTTGCGCTGTGGCTATTGCATCGTCAAACCTGTTTGCCTCAGCATAAGCGGCGGCAAGTGTGCCAAGAATTGTGACGTTTTCCCCTCCAATAAGGGCATTTGCCTTTTCAGCAAGTTCGACCGCTTCTTTCCCGTTTCGTAAAGAATCATCGGGCAAAGTTGACAATAACCACGCTAAATTGTTCAAAACAGCTGGTTGATTCGGGTTAATTGCAAGGGCTTTCCGATAATGCATAATTGCATCGTGAGGCATATTATTTCGTGAAGAAAGATAACCAAGCATAAACTGTAGGTCTGGGTCGTTCGGATTAATCTTCTCTGCCACTAACGCCGCTTTTAGCGCATCCTCATTCTGACCTAACTGATTTAAAACCTGCGCCAATGATTTCCAGCCAAACGGAAGGTCAGGCCTTATTTCAATTGCCCTTTTATATTGTTCTGCTGCGGATGAAAAATCCCCTTCTTTTTCAAATACCATTCCAAGGTTCAGACGGGCTTCCACAAAACGTGGGTAAATCCTCAAGGCGTCAAGGATATGCTCTTTTGCCTCCGACAAATTGCCCCGATAATACAACGATAATCCATAATTGCAATGCGCTATAAAATTATTTTTTGTATTCTTTAAGGCTTGTTCAAACAACGTTAGATTGTCCTGCCATACCCTTAACTGGTTTGATGATAGAACAATACAAATACATATTACGATACCCCCTACTATCTTGCCGACAGGCATTTTAATCTTATCCAATACTTTGCCAATCGTCCAAACAATGGTTATAAAAAGACCAATAATAGGAAAATAAACAAACCTTAGAGCCATTGATTGAACGCCTGCTTGAATTATACCACTTACAGGGACAAGCATACCAAGAAACCATAGCCAGCCAATAAGCGGCATCGCATCCCGACGACGATAACCCAAAACATAAATGCTTACCAATATCAACAATATTGAACTCCCATATACAATAGTTCGTTCCCATATTCCCGGGTGTGGATAAATAATCGCAAAACCACTTGGAACAATCGCCTTTTCTACATAAGTGGCATAAGCAACGATGGCATTTTCAATCCTCATACTTAAAGGCATCGTATGCACAATCCCCCCTATAGACTTATGGGCAAAAATTGTTATTGCGCAGGATACCGACATAACAATAAAAAGCGGGATTTTTTCTAAAATAGCCCTTTTAAGACAAACCTGCACACATTGAGTATTGGTTAAATTTTTCTGTCGGGTGCTTTTAATTCTCCTTAATGGATAAAAATCAAGAACAAGTATTAAAAATGGAAGAGGGGTCAATGCCGGTTTTGCCATCAGACAAAACATAAATAGGACAATTGTAAGAACATAAAATTTGGTTTTAAGGGTTTTTGAATACTTCATATACGCTAATAGAGATAACAAGGCGAACAATGTTGTAAGCAAATTTTTTCGCTCACTAATCCACGCAACAGTCTCTACCTGAACAGGATGCAAGGCAAATAAAACCGAAATCATTGCGCTCTTTCCCAATGAACCTGTCAGTTTTAATATCAGCGCAAAAACAAGGAAAGAATTAATGATATGATAAAATACATTGATAAGATGATGAATGCCTGGCTTGGGTCCAAAAAGTTGGCAATCAAGCATATGTGATAACCATGTAAGAGGATGCCAATAAGTTTTTTCACCATGTAGTTGAGTAAAAGCCCATTTTATACCATCCGCCGTGAATCCCTTTAACACATACGGATTCAATGTAATATAATCGGGGTCGTCGTAGATTATGAATCCGTGATAGACAACTGGCAGATACACAATAAATGTCAAAACCCCAATCCCAATGGCTATCAAAAACGGTTTAACAGATGTTTTTTTCAGAATATTTTTATTTCCCACCATGCTCATTTTACTGATACCTGTATTCATTAATAATCAGATAAATATAGAAAATCCTTTCTACCCCGGTCTTCATATTCTTTCTACTTTCCGATATAAAAACCCATCTTATTGGATATTAATGTCTTATACCTGTTTCTGGGACTTCCTGCACCACTTTCAATGCCGTTTGCTGAATAATTTTCGCAAGATCAGGGCTAATTTTCCCATAAGGTTCCGTTGGTAATCCTTCCGGGGACTGCTTAAATAATGTTGCAAAAAATACGCAGGCAACGGTGTATGAACCCGGTTCATTCAAATGAATCCCATCTTTATAAAATTGATATATATTTGACCAGCCGGGGACTTTGCCCTCCTTCATCTGTTTATTGAGTTCTGCAAATGTATGTCCGACAGGGACTAACAGGACAGGCTTTTTCAAAAAGACGGTTTCATTTCTAACTTCCTTTAAAAGAGTCTCAAAATAGTTGCGGGTCTCATTGGTTAAATCCCAGCTGCCTGTATATTTTGATTCCCACCGAGCATTATAGTCATCAATTTTAGAGAGGTCATTTCCGCTAACAGGTTTAGAGGGATCATAATCGTTCTTATCAAACTTAATACCTTTGCCGTTGATAGAAACCCTTGGCCAGCGGGCGTAAATATAAATCTGAACATCCGGGTTTTTCTCATAGGCAAGACGCGCAAATTTTGTAATCATCGGGACATCGCCGAAATCCTCGCCGGATTGGTTCTTACCGTGCAGATGCCTATCAAATGGTTGAAGGGTAATAATGTCCCATGAATATTCCGTAAGGGCTTTCTTCCATGTACCATAAGGTTCTTCTTTAAAACCGTCATTTGGATGTGTATAAATCCACTCAAGCGGGGCGCCAGGAATCATTGTCCGACCCCATTCCAATTTTATACGGCGAGATTGAGCAAGTTTTGCAAATGCGCCATATCGGATAGTGTCAGTAACACTATTCCCAATATAATAAATACGTATAGTTTTTTGGTTAATGTCTTGGGCAAATACTGAATCATAACAGCCCACTAAATAAATCAAAAATAGTATTGTTAGAATTCTTATTTTCATATAAAAAGACTATTAAAAGAAAATGGTTTT
>JAKPVM010000148.1 GCA_029572555.1 Verrucomicrobiota bacterium
CACTGCCCGTTGTTCCGCCATTGCGACGAACTGTAATTACCGCGTTTGTCTCGTTTTCCTGAACACTAAAGAAGGCAGACAAAAATTCTAATGTGCCCGGTCCTTTGTTTTCATTTCCGATGAGGCGGGCAAGATATTTCCTCGGTATCATATTAAACTCCGTAAACCCGCCGCCAATCACAATCTGGTCATCGGTTTGATTTACAACTGCGGCAATATAATTATTGGCGCCTGTCCCGAAATTAATAGTCGGATCGGTTTTCCCATCAGAATATAACCTTGTTATGCGGCTCCTTGAAACCCCGTTGAACTTTGTGAAATCACCCACAACAACAATCTTGCCGTCAGATTGCAAAGAAATTCCGAAAACAACACCATTTGCCCCGCTGCCACTCATAAATGTCGTATCGAGCGAACCATCTGCATTTAACCGAGCAAAATAATTTCTTACGGTGTTATCTATATTGCGGAACAATCCGCCAATAAGAATCTTCCCGTCTGGCTGTATTGCAATAGCCCGAACAGAGGCATCCGGACCAATTCCGGGATTAAATCCACTGTCAATAGAACCATCCGGATTTACCCTGGCAACATATCTCCTTGTGGTGCCGTTATACTCTGTGAAATCGCCGCCGATTAATATCTTGCCATCGCCTTGAACAGCAACAGTTCGCACAACCCCGTTTGGTCCTGTCCCGGTGTTAAATCCGTTCACAAGCGTGCCATTCGTGTTTAACAAAGCAAAATAAGGCAGGCTTGCGCCGCGGAAAGTTGCAAACGCCCCGCCAACAACAATCTTCCCATCAGGCAAAATGCCAAGCGCATACACAGGATTATCTGCACCCGCGCCCGGATTAAACGAAGTATCAATCCTGCCATCTATATTCAATCGGGCAATGCCATTGCGATTTGTAATGTCAATCGTTGTAAATCTACCAGCAACCAAAACCTTTTGGTCTGGTTGTACTGCAATCGCGTAAACGGTATCATTTGCGCCTAAACCCGGGTCAAAAGTAGTATCAATTCGTCCATTTATATTTAATCGGGCAATCCTGTTGCGAGCGACTGCGTCAACGGTTGTGAAATCGCCGCCAACAAGCACCTTGCCATCGGTTTGCAAGGCAAGGGCATAAACAAAATTATCCGCCCCGGGTGAAGGATTAAATGAAGTGTCAACCGTGCCAGCAGGAACGTTCAACGCCTCATCATCAACAATAATCGCTGTTGCAGATGTATATTGCCCCGGCGATGCCTTTACAAAATTTGTGAGAGTAATTGGGAACGTCTCGTTAAATTCAAGCAAACTATCATCTATTATACGAACAGCAAAGGTAAGATTTGTTACACCGGGTCCAAAGGTCAACGTCCCATTTGTCGCAATATAATCATCCGGTGAAACCGCACTGCCATTAGTCCCGGCAACATAATCCACAGAAACAGTATCAGCCGAACCACCTGTTCGAATTACATTTACTATAAGATTTGTCGCCCGTTCATTAACATATAAAGTCGGTGCGGTTAAAGAAAGACTCCCATAAAAATCATCATCAACAATCGTAACAATTGCGCTTGATTGGAAGCCAATATTCGCGCCGCCAACCGCATTTGTTAATAATACCGTAAAGGTCTCGTTTCCTTCCACTATTCCATCGGGAATTATTGGGACAACAAATGTCTTAACGAGTTCATTTTGTGCAAAGTTTAATACACCGCTTACAGGAGTATAATCCAAATCTGTTGTTGCCGTGTTATTAGTATCGCTAAATACCGTATAGTTTAC
>JAKPVM010000001.1 GCA_029572555.1 Verrucomicrobiota bacterium
ATTGAATGGCTTGCCCGTCAAATGATTGAACTGAGTGGATTGCGTCCAGATACAGATGTTGAGATTGTTTATACAGGCAGCAGACCGGGAGAAAAATTGCGGGAGGAAATTTATTCTAATAAAGAGCAATATGTCCCGACAAAACACCCCAAAATATTGCGATTTGTGAGCGAACCGCTTAATTATGAAGAGGTAAGATCGTTTCTGGATAGTTTTGGCAATACCCTTCACAATGGCGATCCTGTCTCTTTAAAAATGAGGCTTAAACAGATTGTCCCGGAATTCACACCTGAAGAAATTAAGCCCAAGAATAAGTAGAGTAGCAGAGACATTCTTGTCTGTGGTGTAAGAAATGGAACACAGATGACACAGATTAAATGGATTTGCTGGATTGAATGAGGAAAAAAGGTTCTCGCAGATGTCGCAGATAATTAGGGACGCAAATTAACGCAGATTTGATAGAATTAAAGGAGAAAGATGGTGATAAACAAAAAATTAGAATCCTGTTCATCGTGTTCATCCTTGTTAAAAGAATAAATAATAAATATTTTTAAAACCGATGAAAGCGATTATACTTGCGGGGGGATCGGGCACGAGGTTGTATCCGATAACAAAGGTTGTAAATAAGCATTTCTTGCCTATTTATAATAAGCCAATGATTTATTATCCGCTTTCAATGGTTATGTTGTTGGGGATAAAAGAGGTTTTGATGATTGTCAATCCATCTGATGAGTCATTTTTTAAAAGCCTTCTCGGAGACGGAAAACATATTGGAATGAGGATTGAATATAAGGTTCAGGAAAAACCGAATGGTTTAGCAGAGGGATTATTGCTTGGTGAGAATTTTTTATGTGGAGATGATGTTTTTTATATTTTGGGTGATAATATTTTCTTTGGACACGGTTTGCCAGAGGTGTTAAAGGCGGCAAAAGATGAGGTGGAATCTAATGGCGGGGCTTATGTTTTTGGGTATTATGTGAACGACCCGGAACGGTTCGGGATTGTGAATTTTGATAAGAAGGGGAGTGTGTTGTCAATTGAGGAGAAGCCAAAGAAACCAAAGACTAATTGGGCTGTCGTCGGTATGTATTTTTATGATAAGGATGCCGTGAAGACTGCAAAGAGCATTGAACCATCAGGCCGTGGCGAATTGGAGATAACGTCGGTCAATAATTTTTATTTAAAGCGGAAAAGCTTGAAGATAAAATTGCTCGGCAGAGGTTTGGCATGGTTTGACGCCGGGACTTATGATAGTTTTCTTGAAGCAAGCGAATTTGTCGCCACGATTGAGAAAAAAACAGGGTTGATGATTGGTTGTATTGAAGAGATTGCATATAATAATGGATGGATTTCAAAAGCGGAGTTGAAGGGAATATCTGAAAAATTAAGTAAAACAGATTATGGTCAGTATCTACAAAAATTGGTAAAAGAAGGATAAAATATGCCGTTTACTTTTAAATCGGTTGGGATAGCGGATTTGATTTTGGTTGAGCAAAAGATCTTTATTGACGACAGGGGCTGTTTTATTGAGACGTTTAAACAGTCGGAGTTTCAAGCTAATGGGATAAATTATAGTTTTGTTCAAGATAACCATTCTAAATCAAAAAAGGGCGTCTTGAGAGGGCTTCATTACCAGTTGAACCCCAAGGCTCAGGGAAAGCTTGTTAGGTGTATACGGGGAAGAATATGGGATGTTGCGGTTGATATGAGGAA
>JAKPVM010000025.1 GCA_029572555.1 Verrucomicrobiota bacterium
AATCAGGAAGCAGTTTGATTTGCTTGAAAAGCGGTTGTGGCGTGTTGACACCGCAATTGCAGTTTCCGGTAGTCTGGTAGGTTTTTTTGCCTCCTATTTACTGCTGTTCATTTCCGATAGGTTCTGGGATACCCCGGTGTGGTTAAGGGCATTGTTGACACTGGCGGGTATTGGAACGATTGTTTATTTTACCTGGTTCTGGCTTCGCCATTGGGTTTTTCAACGTCGGAATATCAGAACAATGGCGAAAATAGTTCAAAAACACTACCGCATTTTAGGTGATAAATTACTTGGAATTGTAGAACTTGCAGATGAAAAAAATAAACCAATAAATGTTTCAAAAAGCCTTGTTCGGGCTGCTATCAATCAAGTGACTTTAGAAGCTTTGAAATATGACTTTCGCACAGCGGTTGCCGTAAGGAAGCCAAAAATATATTGTATTCTGTCTCTTATTTTGCTGGTTATCGCTGTTCTACCATTTTTGTTAATTCCCGAAGCCGGTGCGAATACGTTTGTAAGGTGGATTCTTCCAATATCTGGTGTGCAGAGGTTTACATTTATCGATATTGCTGGACTTCCCGATAAATTGGTTGTCCCGCATGGAGAACCTTTTGACATTGAGTGCGGAATAAAAAGGCATAGTTTTCCGATTCCTCTGACTGCTACCTGCCAATTTCCAAATCAACCACGGATAAAAGGAATTGTTCAGAACGACAAAGTAATTTTCAAAATTAGCGGGGTCGTTCAAAAAGGGACTTTAAAAATAAAAATTGGAGATACCGCAAAAAATTTAGAGATTGAACCTGCCTTTCGTCCACAGCTAAAGTTGATGACCGTGGATGTGAGTTATCCCGGTTACCTTAACTATCCACAAACACAACTTAATGTTCAGGGCAACAGGGTTGGAGTGGTGAGTGGAAGTCAGGTTAAGATTTACAGTATATTTACCAGAGAAATAGAGAAGGTTAGGTTTGTTAATAATGATACAGTGATAAAGAATACAAATGGCAGTTCTGTTTATCTAGGCACATTTAAGATTATAAATGATACTAAATTAAGTTTCGGCTGTGTTGATAAACTTGGACTATCGGCAAAATCGCCATTTATAATTGAAATTTTATCTGTGAAAGATGCCCCACCATTTGTTGAACTTCCTGATATGCCAATACAGATGGCTGTTCTTGAAGATGAGGTGGTAAATATAAAAATATTCGCAAGAGATGATTTTGGTATTAAGCAAATTGGCGTAGCGCTGGAGTGTCAACTACCACAATCCGAAGAATCAAATAAATTAAGATATGCAGACGCAATTACAAACGGTGATTATACAGAAAAAACGTTGGAAGGTGTTTATCAGTTCAGTCCTGCGATTTATCAATTGCCTGCTGGTTCGTTCATAAATTTAAAAGGCACTGCCGTTGATTACTATCCGGACAGAGGTTCTTCTGAATCCCGATTGCACCGTATTTATGTGTTGAGTAAGGAAGAGCATGCCCGTTATGTTCTTGAACAATTTGAAAGGATCCGCAACGCAATTGAAGAACTTACTCGCCAGCAGGAGAACCTTACCGGGGAAACAAAAGAGACTCTTTCATCTCCCCCTGAAAAATTGATGTCAGGCGAAACTACAAAACAAATTGGAGAACAGGCTTTATCCGAGAAAAATTATCAGAGGCAACTTGAGCGATTAGCACAAGAGACAACCAAAGTTTTAAAAGAGGCGATGCGCAACAGTGCACTTCCCGAGAATTTGTTAAAGGACTGGGCAAACAATGCGGCTGAGATGCAACAAATTGCAAATGATAATATGCAACCGGCAACTGATTCTCTCGATTCTGCCCAGCAGTGTCAGAATCAATCAAGCCGTAGCGGCGAACTTCAGGAGGCCTATCAAAAAGAGACGGAGGCATTGCAGGCGCTTCAAGAGTTGCAACAAAAAATGGCTAAACATCTTGATAAACTCCAGTTAAAGGGATTGGCTTTGAGATTTCGCAAGATTGCTGAATTGGAACGTAATGTTGGCAATGTTTTAAAGACTAATATGCCAGTGATTATTGGATTAAAAACTAACCAACTTGACCGCAATATGTTGAAGAATCTTGCGCTCCTCTCAAATGACCAGGATTTTGCGAGCAAGGAGACCTCAAAATTGCAAGGCGAGGTTGAACGGTTTTATCAACGAACAGACGACGAAGATTATAAGGCTGTATCAGAAGAGATGAAATCTATGCAGACTGTTGATGAGATTTTGCAGATAGCCGATAAGATTCGCAACAATGTTGCAGCGCAGGCATTGCAGGGTTCCTATCGCTGGGCAGACCAGTTTGAAACCTGGGCAAAGAGACTTGAAGGTGAATTACAAAATAACGGTGGTGATAGCCAGGGCGGACAGCAGCAACAGATGAATGAACTTGACCTTGAGCAATTGCTGGCGCTACTACGCATCCGTGACGAACAAGAGGCTCTTATTGATTGGACTTCATTGCTTGAAAAGAAAAAGGCAGATGTGAATAACTATAACCGTCAGGCTGCAAAGCTCGCCTATCGTCAGACTGACTTGCGTGAAGGGCTCGAGTCATTAATGTCAGCAAGAATTGTTGCAAAGGTTAGACCACGACTTGAACAGGCATCAGACGCTATGGCTGATGCTGAACTTATGTTGAGAAAACCTGACACCGGGAAAGAAGTTGTGGAGACACAAACAGATGCACTCAATTTATTAGATGATGCTATTCGGAGAATACTAAATTCAGGGCAGGCAAAAAGCCGAGGCGCAAATACGGTTGCGCAAATGATGAATATGGGGGCAGGAAGCCAGGCAGGTGGGAATGTTAGTGGAAATCCAACTAAAGGTTCCGGAAGGGGCAATGGAAAAGAACCTGTTGGTGATCCAACCTCTGAAAAAGCAGTAGAAAAAACTACTGGAGTAAAATCAAGGGTTATTCCGTCTGAATTTAGAGAGGTTATGCAGGAATATTTTAATGCAATAGAAAGGGTAAGCCCCTAATTATGAATATTTTATTTAAAAATATTTTTTCAGTGAGGACGGTTTTGAACTGTGTATTTTGTCTTTTTTTCTGTTTCACATTGTCAGCTCAGGAGTTATTTGAAGAAGAACCGGATTCTATACCACCTGAAGTTGACCGTATATATCGGCGCGGGCTTGATTTTTTGGTTAAAACGCAAACAGCAAAAGGGTATTGGCAGGATACTTATGGACAACAGCCGGCTGTGGTTGGGCTTGCAGTTCTTGCGATGCTGGCTTATGGTGATGACCCCAATACCGGACCTTATTCCGTGCCAATAAAACGAGGAATTAATTTTATCCTCGAAAACCAGAACAAACAATCGGGATATATAGAAAATTCTATGTATAATCATGGATTTGGAGCATTGGCGCTGGCAGAAGCCTACGGAATGGTTAATGATGACCGTATCGGGCCAGCGTTAAAAAAGGCGGTTGACCTGATTCTTGTTTCACAGATGAAAAATCCGTTTGGTGCGTGGCGATATTCACCTGAATCAACCGATGCTGATACAACTGTTACTGGGTGTGAGATGGTTGCATTGTTTGCAGCTAAAAATGCGGGAATTAACGTCCCGGATGAAGCGATTAGCAAAGGGCTTCGCTTCTTTGAGATATGTCAAAATCCTGATGGTGGGATAGGATACACAGGACGAGATGCAGGCAATGGACCACGAACTGCAATTGGTTCGCTTGTTCTTGCGCTTGCTAAAAAGAAAAATTCACCAAATTATCAGATTGCAAACAGATTTCTTGCCAATGCTATGCGAGAGCAGACATATTATCATTACTATCTTTATTATGCTGCTCAGTCGCATTTCCACGCTTCTAAAAAGTCGTGGCAAGATTGGAACAGAATCAATATAAAATCTCTTTCGGTATCTCAGGGGCAAAGTGGCGCATGGGAAGGACCGTTCGGCGCAACCTTCTCAACCGCCGCCTCTCTTTTATCGCTGGCTCTTAATTACAGATATTTGCCAATTTATGAAAGGTAATTAAAAATGAAAAAACTAATTAGTTGTGGTGTTATAATGTCCTTGTTTTTTGGACTACCTGTGTTTAG
>JAKPVM010000028.1 GCA_029572555.1 Verrucomicrobiota bacterium
GTAAACGCTCCATACCCCTCTTGCCATCCATCAAACATTGGAAATAATTTTTTTGTCCGGATGAATGACGAGGTCGACAATTTCATGTCTTTGATTAAATCGGATAATGACACCGTTGGATGCAATGAAAATAAAATATGTACGTGGTCTGCTGTGCCATTGATTGCATACACAAAACATTTTTTATTTCGCAAAACGGTTCCGAGATATTTATGAAAAATTTCCCGGTTTGGGTTTGTCAGGATAGGCTCTCTGCGCCTGGGTCCAAAGACAACCTGATACAGAATTTGAGAAAATCGGTCCATAAGATTTTTAATTTGATACAAATGTAGGAGGCGCACATTGATTTATCCGGTTAATAAACATTTATTGTCGGATATAAATATTTGTAATTATTTGTTGTTGACTCCGTTTTATTCGGCCCCTGCAGGGCCGTTTTGTTATTTATCTATTCACATCCGGCTTGCGCCGGACGCTATTTTTATTCGACTTCCTCCGGAAGTCCTCATTGAGAGCATATATCAAAGGCCCTTGATGCGTGTAATCTCACCATGATCTGAGGCACATAAACCCGTAACCATTAATTGATGCAACCCCCCGACCTGCGATGTCTGACCCCATGACCAAAATGCGTATTATCACCCCGACCCGCGACACATGAATCCGTAACCATTGATTGATGCTGCCACCGCGACCTGCGGCATCTAAACCAATGACAAAAATGCGCATTATAACCCCGACCTGCGGTGTCTGACCCCATGACCAAAATCCGCATTATCACCCCGACCTGCGGAGCAGGTCAAATAAAAATAGCCCGGCCGCAGGCCGGGAAACAGGTGCCCCCCAAGAAAAGCCGACCCGCGGAGGGGGTCGAATCAGGTCAAATTAAATACCTCTCATCAAAATCAATTTCATTTTCAATCAAAAGATTTTTCAATTCCTCATAAAAACTCAACCCTTGATGATGTTCCTGTTGATTTGAAACGTATCTGATCAGATTTTCTTTTGCAGAATAGGTATATGTAAACGCTCCATACCCCTCTT
>JAKPVM010000029.1 GCA_029572555.1 Verrucomicrobiota bacterium
GAAACCAAGCCAATATCACAGTAATAAGGGATTTCATAACTGGCTGGCCTATAAAATCGGTGATGCCTTTTTAGAAAAATATTCATCACATTACCGAGGCGCGCTGTATGATTTGGGTTGCGGTGAAGCGCCATACCGGGATTATTTTCTGCAATATGCCGACAGCTATACCGGTATCGATTGGACCAAGACGTTGCACAATTCCCGGGCCGATATTGTTTCAAACTTGAATGAAAAAATCGATCTTGCCGATGAGGTCGCGGATACGATTATTTCTCTTTCGGTCCTGGAGCATCTGTGTGAACCGCAAGTCATGTTGCGAGAAGCATACCGAATCCTGCGACCGGGGGGGCTATTGTCCTGCAAGTGCCTTGGCAGTGGTGGGTGCATGAGGCGCCCTATGATTATTTTCGCTACACACCTTATGGGCTTAAATATCTTTTTGAGAAGGCCGGTTTCATGGATGTGGTTGTTGAACCGCAATCGGGATTTTTTACCATGTTGATAATGAAGATGAATTATTTCAGTGCAAGATTTATCCGCGGACCCAGACCTCTGAGATGGCTGATAAAAGCTGCTCTCATCGTCTTTCTTTGGACGCCTGCCCAGCTTCTAGCTCCTTTTCTTGACAAGCTGGATCGGCACTGGGAGGCGGAAGCATCTGGATATTTTGTTCTGGCGAAAAAGCTTAAATGAGCCTGAAAAAAAAGACTGTCAGCGGGGTTAAATGGACAACAATCTCAACGATTGGCGTCAACATACTGCAATTAATCCAGCTTGCAATACTTGCACGCTTACTTGATTCGACCGCTTTTGGACTTATGGCTATTGTGATGGTTATTGTCGGTTTTTCTCAGGCATTTCTTGATATGGGGATAAGCAATGCCATCATCCACAAGCAAGATATTTCTCAGGAGCAATTAAGCACTCTTTACTGGGTTAATGTCATAGCGGGTGTGCTGATCTTTTTGGTTGTATGCGGTGTCTCCCCGTTCGTGGCTATCTTTTACCATCAACCGGAATTGACCAAATTAATTATCCTCTTAGGACGACATTTTTGATTCAGCCCTTTGGCCAGCAATTTATGGTGCTGTGGCAGAAAGAGTTACGATTTAAAGAAATTGCCAGAATCGATATTATAAACAAATTTATAACGTTGATCGTGACCGTTTGGTTTGCCTATGCGGGTTATGGCGTTTATTCGCTCGTATATGGCGCAATAGCCGGATCGATTGTTCAGACAGCGCAGTTCATAGAATTGGGGTTCAAAAAGCATAAACCAAGACTAATATTTAAATTATCAGACATAAAAGAGTTTTTGAATTTTGGCGCATATCAGATGGGCGAACGCACGATAAATTATTTTAACTATCAGCTCGATACGATACTCATAGGCAAGCTTTTGGGCATGGAGGCGCTTGGGATTTACAATATCGCAAAGAGCCTGATTATGAAACCCGCCATGGTTTTTAATCCGATTATAACAAAAGTGACCTTTCCGGCGATGGCAAAGATTCAGGATGACATTGTGAGGCTTAAGGAAGTTTATCTTAAAACGATAAATTATCTTTCATCGGTAAATTTTCTTGCCTAAGCCTTCATTTTCATTTTTGCTCACGATATTGTCTTGCTTTTATTCGGAATGAAATGGCTTCCT